>JAQSXN010000405.1 GCA_029256665.1 Paenibacillus sp. | reverse complement strand
CTTTATTCCAATCCACTTCCAGAAGATAAATCCCGCGGCGCCCAGCACGACCAATCCAATGATGATGCTTCGTTTGATCATTCGTTGCCACCTCCGGAATCCATCAGAAGCAATGACGTTGGGGCCGAGTAGTACAAATACCGATTGTCCCAGACGACCAACAACCCTTTGCCATCCCATTGCACGTAAACCTCCGGGTTAACGCCGCTTCCCCATCTGGATTCCGTCCCATGCAAGACGTACGGGAAGCGCTCCTTTTCCGTATTGATGGCTTCATATCCCCAACTCAACGAATCGTACTCCGGCTGCAGTTCCAGCGTTGTTATGCCTTGCTCTAGCCGCGCCGCGTCGAGCGACGCCTCTGGCGCGGATGGATGGATGACGACAAGTCTGGCATCCTCCACGTTCGCAATGTAGGTGGCTATCGTATGTTTGGGATAGACAACCTCATTGGCATATTGCCCGAGCAACCCCGTCGCCAAGAATACATAGTTGCACCAGAAACCGATCCAGGCGTATCTGCGATATTTCGTCCAGGATTTATTTTTTGTGGCCCAATAAACTACCCAAACGCCCAACGGCAGCAAAGCAAACCTGCCTACGTACTCTCCCATCGGAATATTCAACGTAAACGAGAATACACAAATAAACGCGATCAATAGTGCCTTCCATAGTGCCGGACGCTTCGCCGCCTTCTCTTGCCGATAATTATAAATGACGATAACGATTAACAGTGATAAGCCAATCAATACGAATAAAGCCTCCACGATGTTATCCGGCCATAACTGGATGTTTAACATGCCATTCCCCCCTATAGCAAGCACCTTTGCCGCCAATCAAGCTAATCGCGCAAATTTTAGCACGTTACAGGACAGATCTGCTCCCGCTTCTGATTTCTAATACTGCACCTCTCGCATACTGTAACACACCTAATATGGGAACATAACCCTTTTGTTTGTCTTTAACATGGAAAACTAATTCTATATTCGAGGTGACTCATCGTAACGCATGGACATTGAATAGCAGGCGCCTAAACCAAATAACCGCCGGCTGCAGCCGGCGGCTAGACGTAATCCTTATCCTCTCATGCTTAAGCTTCCGATTCCCTACCCCGCCGCGGAAGCGCTCATCTTGCCGATCTTCCGGAACAAATCCCGGAACACGTCATCACGATGAATATGGTACATGCTGCGAATCAGGTGGCGCGTGGGATCCTGGATCCATCTGGCGTCGTCCGATAAACGGGGGCTTGCCGTCAGCACGCTTGGGCACCAGCCCGGATCGACGAGCCAAGCGACGACGGAGATGTCCCAGATGACGCGCGTGTAGGCAAAGTGGTCGCTCGAGCAATCCCGATACGTTTCGTACAAATATTGACCGATCGGCCCTTGCTCCTTCACGTAATCGCGAATTTCGGACAAGGAGGTCTTCAAGTTGGAGGCGACGCCCATGCACGGCGCAAGCACAAGCGGTACGCCGGAATCCAGGACCACTCTGCTGGCATGCAGGTCCTGATGCAGATTAAATTCCCATGTATCCGGCCATTGCAGCGAGTGGCCGCCAAGCCAGACGACGACGATCCGCTCGATGATGCGCGGCTCCATCAGAATCGCCGAAGCGACGTTGGTGATCGCGCCAATCGCCAGCACGTACAGCGGATCCTCGTCCGAGGATGCCATCGCGCGTTCGACCAAATTGCGTGCGGCCTCGCTCTCCACGTATTGATCCGCCGCCGGCAAGTAGGCAGCCGATCCCCGGTAGAGCGGGATATCCTCCCTTCCGGCGATGCTGGTGATTTTCTTAAGCTCCTGGTAACTCTTCTCCATGCCGTCCGCCGGTCCCGTTGACAAGTCGTTGAAGAACGGCGCGGCGTAGAATGCCTCCACTTGCATAGTCTCGGGTGAACCCAGCGCGTATACGACCGCGAATTGATCATCGATTTCGTTGAATGTATCCGTATCCAATACCATTCGAATCTTCCGTCCGGGATGCTCTAATCGCTTGACGCGCAGCTCCTCGGGCAGCTTGGGATAAGTCGCCACCATACATCGCTCCTATCATGATTTGGTTGCTTTATAATCAGAATAATCGAGTATGGCAACAAACATTATGACAAACTGGCCGATTTATTATATGATTTGGCTAATGAGCACTTCCGCAACACACCTGGTCATCACGACGAAAGCTGATAGAAGTGAATTGAAAGGTGGCGTGCAGCCTATGAGCCAGTCGCTAGAATTTCTATTTCGTACCGTCAGAGCGGATCGCGAAGCGGTCGCCATGCACGCACACCGCTGCTACGAGCTCGTCTACTACGGCAGCGGCGAAGGATCCACTCTGATTGGAGCTAGCGAACATTCATTTCGCCGCGGCCAATACGCGATTATCCGGCCATCGACGATTCATGACGAGCGGCGATTGTCCGCAACGGATGTCATCTGCGCAGGCTTCGCCGCGCGATCGCTCAGCTCGCCGCTGAAAGAAGGCGTATTCGCGGATGACGAAGAACATACTCTGCTGCCGCTGCTCGAAGCGATGCTCTACGAGATGCAAGAACAGCGGCCGCGCTTCTCGGATATGCTGGAGCTGCTGACCAAACAGCTCGTCATCACGCTGGAGCGACGGCATGCGAGCGAGCCGCTTACCGCCACGGAGGACAAGTTCCGCTACACGCTGGGTTTCATGAAAGAACACTTCACGCAGCGGATCGACTTCGCTTCGCTTGCCTCCATGGCGGGCTACAGTTACGATCGGTACCGACACTTGTTCAAGCTCAAAACCGGTTGTTCGCCGGTTCAATATCAATTGCGCGCGCGCCTCGATTACGCTTGTTCCCTGCTGCGTCATTCGGAGCTGTCCGTCGCGGCCATCGCCATGGAATGCGGCTTCTCCAGCGACGCGCAGTTCTGCAGCCTCTTCAAGCGGGAGATTGGCGAGACGCCTAAGCAGCATAGAGCGCACGGCGTCCAGCCGCCCGCGTCCAAATAATACGAAAAGGGAGAGCGGCTACGGCGCCGCTCTCCCGCTTTTTGATTATGCCGTCTTGTCCCGAACGACCGCATGATCCATTTCGCCGGCCCGGTAGAACCAGATCGAAGTAACCGAGATGACCGCGATAACCAGGAACAGGGTCGTACCCCCGTACTCTTGCAGCAGATAGCCGCCAAGCCACGGTCCGATAAAGAAGCCCAGATTCGTAAAGGTTTGCGCCCCGAAATAAGTGCCCCGCATGCCTTCGGGCGCCAGCCTGTCCAGCATGACGGAGCCGGCGGGAAACGTCAGGATCTCGCCCCAGGTAAACACGAGCATCGAGATAATAAGCAGCCACCAATTCGTGCTGTAAGCGAAGCCGATGTGCCCGAGCCCGTAACAGATGCTGCCCGCGGCAATCGCCGTGAGAGGCTTTTTCTTCTCCGCCCATTTGGAGAACGGCAGTTGGAACAATACGACGGCGATGGCGTTGACGCTCATCATCCAGGCAAAAACCGTAACCCCGCTAACAAAATGTTGCTCGATGAACTGGGACAACGTGGACGTCATCTGCGAATAGCCGATCGCCGTTACGATGCCGCCGAGGATGAAATAACGAAACGCCCGATCGCCCTTGATCACGTTCCACGATTGCGCGATCGTAACCGGTTCCTTCTTGTCCCCTTCGATGTTGCGGATCCCGAACTTGCGAAGCAAGACATGCAGCAGAATCCCGTACACGAAATACGTAATGCCCGTTATCGTCCATGGCAAGCTGCCGTCCATCGCCGCGAACAACGTGCCGAGCAGCGGACCGACGGCCACGCCGATATTAATCGCCATATAGCGGAGCGAGAACACCTCGTACCGCTTCTCGCTCTCCGTGAGATCGGCCATCAACGCTTGCGACACCGGTTCGTAGAAGGAGCGGCATAAACCGTTGACGGCGTTAAGCAAGGCAAAAACGAGCGGAATGCCCGTCAAGGCGAAGCCGAGAAATACGCCTCCCCAAGTGTAAATCGCCGCCAGCATGACGACTCTCCGGCCGAAGCGGTCGGACAGATGCCCGCCGAAGAAGCCGCCAAGCATCCCCGCGAGGGAGCCTAGCCCGATCGTGACGCCGATCATCGTCGGACTCATGTCCGTCTTGGCAATGAGATAGATCGCCAGGAACGGCAAGCTCATAGAGCTCGCCACCCGGGCGAAGATGGTGCCGACGAGCAGCACTTTTACGATAGGATGGTAGCCGCGGAGGGATGATTGCAAACGTCTTAACATCGATGAATCCCTGCTTTCTCATGCTGTGTGGTCGTCGATTCTTTCCGGCGTTGCCGGGGGCGAACAACCATCCGGTCTTAAGGAATGTTTTCCGATTATACAGCAAGCCCCGTCAGAACGGTAGTACCAGTTCGCTCAAGATTCGCGGGTACAGTTGTCACGGCTCCCGGACTTGTTCGTTGTTCTATAATTAGCCACTCCTCCGTCTCTGATTAGTCGCTCCCCAGCCCGCGTTGCTTTTGCCGCCTTCAACCAGCTAACGGTTGCCTGTGAGCCTATTTTGCTTCAAACACCACTCTTCAATTTGTAACGGTTGCGAATGAGCTTATTTCATCGA
>JAQSXN010000404.1 GCA_029256665.1 Paenibacillus sp. | reverse complement strand
ACGAGTCAGGAAGAAGGCTACTTTCCCTTCCTTATCTCCCTCGTCCTTACGGCCTAGCCAGAGTACTTCCCCCGAGGCGCACAAGAGATCAAGATGCTCCTTGCGATAAGGAGACAGTCTGGAAGGAAAAATAATCGTCTCCCAATGAGACAACGGAAGATAGATTCCTTGCAAACGTTCGATAACCGCTAGCAACCCTTCGCTCCCTTGCAACTGCGTTCCCTGAAGCGCGTGCTGCATGAAGGCGATCTGACTGCACCACCGCGCAGGATCAACGGGCTCCGCCCGGTCGCGAGCATGCCGGATCGATAAGCGCACGAGACGCGAAGCAACCTTCGCGCTAGTCCATATCCGCTCCTCTTCGTTAGCGGCGTGAGGCGCCCGCTCGATCATTCCTTGTTCGATCAATTGTTCGACCGCGACTTTCGCTGCCTGTAGCGTCAATGTCGGATATCTCTCGCAAAGCTCGGCTTCCGTGAACGAAATGACATGATCGGCAAATCTGCCGAGTACGAAAGTAACGGAGGCCGGCGTATCGGGAAAGGAAGAATATACGTCGCGTTCGTCGGCGGGAATCCAACGAAACTCGCCATCTCCCGTTAAATCAACACTGTCGATTCTCCCCTGTTCATGCAGCGTCCGAAGCCAAGCAAGCGATGGCTCGCCCGCTAGCTTGACGATTTCCATGGCGGTCAAGTCCCCCCTGCTCTTCAGCAGGGAGAATAGCTCGTTCGCATCGGACGGAGGCCGATCGGACGCATTTAAGCGACGCTTCTCCTCCTCGATGACTTCGCGATTGATCGCATCTCCGGAACCGTTCGAATCGAATAGCTGACTTGCCAGGTCCTTGCTCACGTTCAGCAATTGAAGCCGCGTCGCTTCATCCAAGCCGTCGCCTTCGTAGATTCTCATATTCACGTAGTCCGCGATAAACTGAGCCGCGAACGGCGACGGAAAAGGCGTCTCCCTCACGACGATCGCCATTCGTCCCGATGCTAGCCGTTCTAACACCGCCTTCAACTCGTCGTAGCCCAAATAATCGTGCAGGCATTCCGACATGGCTTCCCGCAAATAAGGAAAATGCTCGGCGTAAGGCAATGCCCCGCGCAGGAGCTCCTCGCTGCGAAGCCGTTTCTGCCACAGCGGAGTGCGCGTGAAGCTTCTAGATAGGAGCAGCGAGTTCTCGGCGATTCTTCGGAAGGCGATTCCGAGCAGAGGCGACCCCGTGATCGCCTCGGCGAGTAAATTCTCGAGGTTCGCCGGAGTCACTTGGTTCATCGCTTGGAGCCAAGAGGAGTCCCACTCGGGGAGCACCAATTCAATGCCGTTGTCCTTGGCATTCCCGTACAGCTTATAAGGCAACGTCCGTTCGAATTGCCGCTCGATGGCAAGCAACCAAGCCCGATTAACGGTTCGTCCGCATTGATTATGGATAATGACGTGAGTCTGATTCATCACGTCGCGATAATGCTCGACGACGATTTGCGTATCCGTCGGGAGTGCGCACGCTTGGTGCTGGGATCTCACGAGAGAGATCAACTCCTGCGCCGAAACCCGGTCCATGCCATAGTTCCCGTTAAGCCACTCGCTAACCTGATCCTCTATGCCCGGACGACTCTCCGTCGTAGAAATCTCATCGCCGTTGTCAAGCTCAAGCCGTAGCGATAAATCCCGCAGGAAAGCTCCGATCTTCTCTCCCAGTTCATAAGGACGACTGCCGGCTTCATTGCGCCAGAACGGAATCTCGCTGAACTTGTTTCCCGCTTCGGATACGTATATCCGGTCATTGCGAATATCCCGGATCATCCAAGAGCTCGTCCCTAATTGAAAGACGTCCCCGACGCGGCTCTCCTGCACGAATTCCTCGTCCAGCTCGCCAAGATGAGCGCGGCTATCCAAGTGATGGACGGGATAATTGCCGCTCTGCGGTATGGTGCCGACTCCGGTAATCGATGCCATGGCGGTATTGCTTCTCTTTGTTAAGACGTTCTTCGCGCGATCCCATTCCAGCAAAGGCTTGGCGAACGGATAGAAACCTGCCAGAACCTGAACCATGCTCTCCAGCCGATCCCTGGAAAAGGATTGATAACTATCGCTATGCAGGATCAAGCGATGCATCTCGCCGATCTCCCAATCTTCCATTGCGACCATAGATACGATATGTTGCGACAGAACGTCCATCGGGCTTCGCGGAATGCGAATTTCCTCGATCTCGCGGAGGGAGATTTGCCTGCTTAACACGGCAAGCTCCGGCAATACGGCTTTCTGCCGGGCAAGCAGCAATCCGCGGCTCGCTTCCCCTACGGCATGGCCCGCGCGGCCGATCCGCTGAATGCCGCGGGCAGCCTCCTGCGGGGAATCCAATTGAATGACCAGGTCGATGTGCCCCACGTCTATGCCAAGCTCCAGCGAGGAGGTCGCCACGATACATCTCAGGCTTCCTGCCTTCAGCAAGCTTTCGACTTCGAGACGGCGCTCTCGCGAGATGCTGCCGTGGTGGGAACGAGCCATCTCGTAACCGACATGATCGTTAAGACGCAAGCATAACCGTTCGCACAGACGGCGACTGTTAACGAACAGCAAGACGGAACGGCAGCCCTCCATAGCCTGTACGACCCGGTCCAGGAGCGGCAGCCATACCGCTTCCCGGGTTGCGGCGGGTTTGCTCTGATCCGGCATCGTGATACGGACGTCCATGCGTTTGCTCATCGTACTTTCCACGATCGTGACCGGACGAGGACGCATGGCGTCGCTGCCCTCAAGCACGCCGCTACCCGCTTGCTCCCAACCGGCCAGGAATCTCGCTACCCGATCCAACGGCTTCTGGGTTGCCGACACCCCTATGCGCTGAAGCGGCTTGGCGCAACGTCGAGCTAACCTCTCCAACGTCAGCGATAGGTGCGAACCGCGCTTATCTGCCGCCAAATCGTGAATTTCGTCGACGATGATCTGCTCGGCGGTCGCCAAGATGGCGCGGCCCTTCTCGGAAGTCAGCAACAGATAGAGCGACTCCGGGGTCGTCACGAGAACGTCGGGAGGATTCCGAAGCATCGAAGCGCGCTTGCTCTGACTCGTATCGCCCGTTCGGACCTCGCAGCGAATGCCGCTCCAAGCCGTCTCTCCGCTGGAGGCCGCTACGGCTTCCAGTTGCTCCACGAAATGAAGAACATGGTGATGAATATCGTTGTTCAACGCTTTAAGAGGCGTCAGATAGAGAATCCGTACGCCGGCCGGCCCCGAACGTTCGCGCGATTGAACAAGCTTATCCAAGCAAGGCAGCAATGCGGCCAATGTTTTACCCGATCCCGTAGGCGCGGCGATGAGCGTATGATGCCCTTCTCCGATCGACCGCCAAGCTTGACGTTGCACGTCTGTCGGTTCTCCGAACGATCCGGAGAACCATTCGGATATCACGGCATGAAACGGCAAGCTCATCTTCGAATCCTCCTTCGTTTTTGAACTTACCTATCCTAAGTTTTGCACATTATATAGCCTTGCATATACCCCATCCAACTCCATAAGTTCGCGATGAGTGCCGCGTTCCGCGATTTCGCCGCGTTCGATGACGATGATTTGATCCGCATGAGTGATAGTCGAGAGCCGATGCGCGACGATGAGCGTCGTCCGATTGTCCGCTAGCTCCTGCAGCGATTCCTGGATGAGATGTTCGGATTCCAAGTCCAGCGCCGAAGTCGCCTCGTCCAGCACCAAGATCGCGGGATCCTTCAAGAATACCCGGGAGATCGCGATGCGTTGTTTCTGACCGCCGGACAGCTTCACTCCCCGTTCGCCGATCTCCGTCTCGTACCCCGAGGGCAGGCTCATGATAAAATCATGCGCATTGGCCCGTTTCGCGGCTTCGAGCATTTTGGCCTCCGATTCATCCGGATTGCCGAGCATGATATTCTCGCGCACGCTTCCGCTGAACAGAATGTTGTCTTGCAGAACCATGCCGATCTGCGAGCGCAAGCTGATCTGCGTCACCTTGGAGATGTCCTGGCCGTCAATTCGAATGTATCCTTCCTGAATGTCGTAGAATCGCGGCAGAAGGCTGATCAACGAGGATTTCCCGCCTCCGCTCATCCCGACGAAAGCAACGGTCTGACCCGGTTCGATCGTCAAGTCGATGTCGCGGAGCACGTAATCGTTCTCTTCGCGGTAACGAAACGAGACGTCTTCGAATTCGATCCTGCCGGCTACCTTCTTAAGCGGCCGGGCATCAGCGTCGTCATTAATGTCTTGGGGCTCGTTCAACAGCTCCATGACCCTCTCCAAGGACGCGGATGCTTGGGTCAGCTCCGTCGAAGCGTTAACCAGTCTACGCAGCGGAGTATACAGTCGATCGAGATACCCGTAGAAGGCGACGAATTCTCCGATCGTCAGGTTCCCTTTAATGACCATGTAACCGCCTCCGAACAAAATGATCAGAGGCGCGATTTCCGTAAGCGTGTTAATAATCGCGTTCGTTAAGGCGTTCCAGCGAGTCAAAGCCAGCGCACGTTCGAGGAACTTGCCGTTCTTGACGCCGAATTGCTTCTGTTCGTATTTCTCCAGCGTGAAGCTCTTCACGACCGGTATGCCGACGACAT
>JAQSXN010000403.1 GCA_029256665.1 Paenibacillus sp. | reverse complement strand
CAGCTCGTCGAGCAGCATATAGGAGCCGGATTTCTTCACGACCTTAAGCGTATGCTCTCCTTCCGCAAGACCCGTTGCCGAATAAATCGTTTGGCGAACTTGCCTGCTTGCGCTGTACGTATCGAACGTGCCTTGCGGCTGGCCGTCCAAATAAACCTCTACCTCGCCCTGCGAGCTGTCCTTCTCCGTCAAATATTGAATGCCCGTGCCCGTGAACGTATATTCGAAATAATTGCCGTTGCCTTCCGTATAATGCACGTCGTCCTGGTAGTCGCCGAGGCCGCGGCTCCAGCTGTGGCCCCAAGAGCCGGTGTACGAGATGCCGCCGTCGTTATCGTTGACCGAGATGACCTGCGCCGTCGTATCGGCAATCGTAACGGTCATAAGCTGCGTCGCGCCGCCCGCGAACGAGAACACGAGATTCGCCGTCCCCACGCCTTGCGTCGCGAGCCATTCCTTCTTGATGGTGACGACGTTGCCGGATACCGTGTAGTCGGTACCGCTCGCGAGCGCCGTGCCGCCGCTAGCAATGCCGCTCAAGGCCGGACCGCCCGGCGTCAGCTCCGTCGCCACGTCGCGCTGCAGCGCCGTCTTTTTGTTAAAGCTGCCTTCCGCCGGCACGATGAGATCCGGCTTCGTCACCTTCAGCGCGTCCAGCAGCATGAAGATGCCGGATTTCTTGACCGCCTTGAGCGTGTGCGGACCGTCGGGAAGACCCGTCGCCGTAAACACGGCTTGCTGGGACAGCCTGTCGCCCGTCTTATGCGTATCCACCGTCTCTTGGAAGACGCCGTCGATGTAAATGTCGATCTCGCCTTGCGAATCGTGTTTCTCCGTCAGCAATTCAATGCCCGTGCCGCTGAACGCGTATTCGAAGAAATCGCCGTTATCCTCCGCAAAGTGAACATCGTCGAGATAATCGCCGAGCCCCCTGTTCCAGCTGCGATTCCATTCGCCGGAATACGTAATGCCGGGGTGATCGTCGTTCAGCATGGCGACGACGCCGTCCGTCGTGTCGCTTACTTTGATCGTCAACGTGCGGCTTTCGCCCGCGCTGAAGGCGATCGTCAGCTTCGTCTCGCCGACGGGAAGCGTGGCCAGATATTCCGCGTCGATCGTCAGGGTCGATCCCGACACCGTATAGTCGGTTCCGCCGACGAGCGCCGTCCCGCCGTTCGAGACGCCGGACACCGCGTTGCCGTTAAGCGTCAGGGCAACGGGGATATCCGCCCGCGCGGCAGGCTTCTTATTGAAGCTCGCCGAAGTCGGCTGAATCGCGCTGTTCTGGATGCGGGAATCGATAACGGATACGAGCAGGTTCTGCGAGCCGCCGATATCCTCGTAGCCGCCGTTACGCTCCCATTGCCCAACGTACGAGAAGCCGTGGTCGTCGCCGTTCGCTGCGACCGTGCCGTCTTGCGGCGTCACGCGAAGCAGGCGCGAGGCATGGGAAGCGAGACCCGCCGATTGAAAGCCGTCATTAAAGGCGCCAAGCTCCGTTTTGCTCCACAGGTCGCGGACCGTTGCCGGTCCCGTCAGGCCGATGTCGCTCCAGTTCACGGATACGTCGGCCGCCGAGCCTCCTAAGTTGAACAGCGCGACCGTATAACTTCCGTCGCCGTTGTTCGCGTACCAGACCTGCTGCTCCGTCGCCGTCGACACCGGTCGGGTCGGACGGCCGTTCTGGTTGACCGCGATAACTTCTTCGTTGGTGAGCAGCGAGAGGCCGAAGCTATCGAGATTGGTCATGTCGTTGCCGATGTAGAGCGGCGCGGCCGACATCGCCCACAGCGTCATCGCCGTGCGGCGCTCGTCTTGCGTGATGCCGTCCATCGCGCCGTTGCCGACGTTCAGGGAGTCGAAGTCGTTCCAGCCGCCCGGCTTGCCGTGCGGCCACCATTGCTCCGCTTTGGGGAACAGCCGCGAAATGCTGCTCCAGATCGTCAGTCCGTCGGTACCGCAATAACATTCGACGTCCCAGTCGACGCGCCAGCCGTTAGCGTATTCTTTCCAATAGTCGATGTAGTTGATGTCGAGAGCCCACGACAGCTCAAGCCAAATGCCGTGCGGCTCCAGCGCCTCCGACCACGCCTTCACGTCATCGCGCGCGTCGAGCGACAGATCTGAGATGCCCGAGCCGGGCGTCACGCTGTCGAACTTGAGGAAGTCGATGCCCCACTCGCCGTACAGATCCGCGATGGATTCGATGTACTTCTGCGAGCAAGGGTTGGAGAAATCGATTTTGTAACCCAAGTTCCAGTAATCGCCCTGCCGGAGAGGCTGCTCCGCGATGTCGCGCATCGAACAGCCCGGCGCGCCGTAGATGGGCAGATCGTCCTCGTAAGCTTGAGGGGACATGCCCGGAATGCCGTAGATGCCGATCTTCTGCCCGTTGGCATGGACGTAATCGATGACCTCTTGGAAGCCATTCGGGTAATGGACCGTGCTCGGGATGGGGCGGCCGTAGCCGTCCATATCCCCGTTCCAGCCCGCGTCGATATTGATGTATTCATAGCCGTATGGCTGGAGAAACTCGTGCATCGCATCGGATTGCGCCTTGATGGACGCCGCCGAAATAATCGTATTCTGCCCGGTGTACACTTGCATGCTGAAGCTGCTCCAGCCCATGTACGGCTTCTGCCCGAGACCGTTGTCCGCCGCTTCGGCCACCTGCGCCGCCGGCGCGAGCACGCCGAATTGCGCCGCGATCAAGACGAACGCAAGCAGTGAAAGCCTCCACTTTTTCGCCTGTTTACCTAATCTCACATCAGTCATCCCCTTCGTCTGCGATTGGAATTCGGAATTACCCGTGACTGAACGATGATGTATGATGCTCCTGTTAAAGAGGTTGTTCACATGCATTTAAGCATATCGGTTATTCATGATGGTGACTTGGTCGCAGGCAGTAAGCCGGAGCTCTGTCGCCAGCTCGCGGCGTAGTCCCGCATACGCGATCACATTGCCCGCGAACGTCAGATGCTCCGTGCTCTTTGCCGCGAGCAGCGGAGCCTCCCGCATGTCGAACCGGTTATGCTCGATCGCGATGCGCGAGTGCACGTAATGACCTTCCATCGTCTCCGTATTCTCTGGAGAAACAGAGATGACCGCGGCGCCCGGATGACCGCATTCGATGAACGTATTGCCTCGAACGGTCAGATCCGCCACGATGCCGGACTCATACCAGCTTCCGGCGTCGCATGCGATCTGTATGGCGCTCATCGCCATTTGTTCGAAGCGGTTTCCCTCGATGAGCGACTTCCTGCGCGTCGTCAGCAAAATTCCCCGAGTCGGAATGCGGGCCATGACGTTGCCTACGATTTCCACTTCCGGCGTCCACGTTACGTTCTCCACGACATCGCCATCGCGCAATCGCTCCGGCGCGTTTCCGTCGAGTTTAATCCGCATGATGCGCGGCGCGACGAGCTCCGCCTCGTTTACGACGGCTTCGGAGTAGGTTGCAAGAGATTCGGAAGCAACAAATTCGATGACGTCCCCGGCGTAAAAGGCGGGAAAGCCGTACGTTTGCGGATGCATGAATCGAAGAAGCACCTCGTCCTTGGAGGGTTGCCCCACTACGCTCAGGTACGTTCCGTGCACGTTGATCACGTCGTCATGAGCGCCCGCGAAGCGGCTGTCCGCTATCCGTATCAAGCCCCGGCAGCCCGAAACGTGAATGAAATCGGCGTATGCGGCGACGGTGCGGCCGCTGTCCTGGCGAGGCGCCAACTCCATGCGCTCGAAAGAAACATCCTCGCTGAATTGGCAGACCAATCCCAGCCCATGCATGAAATGAACGCTCGCGTCGCTCCATGACACCTTGCGGCTCCGGACGACAAGCGCTCCGACCTGGTCCCGGATGCCGTCCCTCGATTGGAAGACGCGCCCGACCTCCGTCTTCGGCATCCCGCCTTCGGCGAAGCGCAGTCTCAATCGGCCGGGCGTCCTCTCCTCAACCTGCGCGGCCGTCATGACGAAATTGTCGATCCGCCAGGTCGTATTCGTCAGCGGATCGTATTCCTGCATGGGACCGTCCCGGAAGCGCCAGCCTTCTCCCGTCCAAGTCAGCCTGCCGTTCTCAACCTCGTAACGGCTGTCCTCGTGAACGACGGTATCCAGGCAGTTCTCGCCGATTCGTTCAACGGTCATCTCTGTCACGGTCGGCCGCGCGTAATCCAAGCGAAGATTCCGGATGTTTATCTGCTCGCAGCCGTCGACCACGAGCATCGTCTGCTTGCCATGAAAGACGAATAACGATCCGTTGCCGTCGAAGGTTACGTTCTTTATGTCCTTAAGAAGAATGCCTATTGTCTTGGTCGCATCGGGATTCTCGTCTTCGCTGGCCGTATTGGAAATGTAATATTCGCATTTGGCGGCATGCTCAGGATACAAATCGTATCTACCTTGGTCGCAAGTTAGCACGACGGGTCCCTCAGTCCTTGCCGTTTCCTCGATCGCCTTGCGAATCGCCGTCGCCGCGTCTTCGCCCGAATCCGGCCGAATCCCGTAGTCGTTCAAACGAATGACGGTATGAGTCGGCAGCATGTTGATC
>JAQSXN010000402.1 GCA_029256665.1 Paenibacillus sp. | reverse complement strand
GTCGAATGAACGCCGCTGAGCACGATTTTTATTGCGGTATCGCTTCCGTATAGCTTTTGCTGCAACGACGTGCTCACCCAGCCGATGCGTTTGCGCAGCTCGCGCAGGTCGTATTCGCCGAACCGATGACCCAGCACGCTTACGTGCCCAGCCGTGGGCCATATGTACCCGTTGATCATATTAAGCAGCGTCGTTTTGCCCGAACCGTTAAGCCCGAGCAAGCACCAATGCTCGCCTCGTTTCACTTGCCAATCCAATCCCCGAAGGATCGTTTCATCCCCTCGCTCCCACGAGATATTATGGATGTCGATGACCATAAACATGTTCCTCCCTATGCCATTCATTCCCATATGATTGCCGAATAGGCACTCTATTTTATCATAGCTGCAATAGGAGTCAAATGGAATGCGTCCTCGCGAAGACGGCAAGAAAAAAGCTGCCCGTAGGCAGCTTTCGCGCATGTGTCAGGTCATGGCAAAGTAAATAGGAACGATGATTAAATTAAGTGCAAGCGCCGCAAGACCAAGCGCCATGGACCAAGCTCCAAGCCCCTTCGCCCCTTGGCGATAAGCGATAAAGCCGAGTACGGTTGCCGCCGCCCCGATCAGGACAGGCCATATAAACCATGACGCGATCGCGAATACGAGCGATACCCAGCCTAAAGCCGTACCGCCGCTTTCGGTTTGCGCGATGTAGCCTACAGTGCCGCCTGCCCGATCGTCGGCGTTCGCTGCCGGCATTCCGTAAGCAAAGTCCGCTCCCATTTCTTCATTAAATCCGGCGGGATTGTACAGGTTGGAAGGAGTCCCCATATTAGACGGAGCATACTTTCTATCATTGTCTGTTGGCAGCTCATGATTGTTGTACACATCGTCGTCGCGTTTCACTTGATCATCCATTGGCCATTCACTCCTTCGGTCTAAAGGTGTGACAACATGTTGCCGCCGACTGCTCCGCTTGATCCTGATGGAACAAACCCAGCTCGTCGCCCGCAAACTCTTCGTTGAATGAAGCCTTGGCATGCTGGTCGATGTCGATCATGATTTCCGACGCGCCGCAATTATTGCCTTCCTTCCAGAAATCGCAATTGGCCACGCTGCAACTTACGCCCTTCGGCATAAAAAAATCACCTCCGCTCTCATTGTCCCTCAAGCGGAGGCGATTCATTCTTGCCTTATTTTTGTCCTTGCATGCGACGTTGCGTCATGTAGTCGCTTTCGTAGTAAGAAAGGTCGTCGCGCAGCTCTTCGTAAATTTTGGACACTCCAAGCACGATATCGCGCGCTACGCGAACCGGCTTGTACCGGAAACGAATCGCGTCTTGCCCCGTGTAAGCGTAACGTCCGTCCTCGGAATAACATTCGTTCTTCGGATAGAAAAACGCGTTAACGCAATGATGGTATACTTCGTACAGAACGCGCTCTCCATGCTCGGTATCGAAATTCGGTCTTCTGAGCAGCACGCCGAGCTTTTCGACCGCAACTTCAGAATAAACCAACAAATGGCGCAAATCGGACAATAATCCCTTGTAGAAGAGCTCGGCTCCTTCTGCGCCGTCTTCTCCAACCAGACCCGCAACGGAGTGATTGTTCAGGAACGGCTCGAGCTGGGCAACTGCTTCTTTCAATTTCTCTCGCGAGCTTTCGGTTAATGCTTTAACATTCGTGGACGGCATGGCGGTAGATCCCCTTTCCTAATTCCAGGCAAGTGTAAACGGCTCAGACCGGCACAGGACCGGCATAAGCGCTCGTTTCACGATGAAATATAAGTTCCGTACGTCAGATACGAATGCTTGCTTATATTTCAAAAAAACTATAAACACCAACATCGTACCACAAATTCCACCGAAACGGTACTGGCGATTACCGTTTCATCGCATAATTTCGCTCTTGCGGTCGGAGTCTAAGAACAAGCTTCATCGATCAATCGACTCTAACGGAGGCATCAACATGCGAAAATCTTGGATTGCCGCTTTTACCATCATCGCCATTGCCGCTTTGCTTATCCCGGCAACACCGCTTTTTGCGCCGCGTTCCGGAACGACTAAAGACGCGCCTAAGTCGATTCCATTCTCTGCAAGCAAGGAGCAGAAGCTCAAACTGATGGAATTGCAACACGACATGGATGCCACGGCGCTGTTAATGACTTCGGAGTCGGCCAAGGACTTTCGGCAAGTTCTGCTCGCAAGCGGCCATTCCGCCAAAACGGCCTCTGCGGCCATCGACGCGTTGATGAAGGAACACCCCCATTTCAGCTACGTGAACTGGCGTTCCACCGGCAAGTCGATCCATCGCGGAACCATTCCGGCTAGTGATAACGGCGATGCCAAACGTTATTTGACGGATGCCGCGTCTAAGCTGCTTTCGAACGACAGCTACGAATCAAAGCCCTTTGTCGCGGGCAACGGCAGCCGATATGTCGTTATCGGAGTCCCCGATCCCAAGATGCGCGGCGAAGGGGTGATCGGCGTAATTAAACAAGATGTCGTCGGTTTGGTGGAAAAACATCAAAAAAGAAATTTAAGACTTATCCCTTATCCAGCGGAAGGCAACTACCGCATCGAGTCGGTTGCGCCTAATTCGACGAAGGACATCACCGTGCGGAACGGCGAGGATAACGGCAACGCCAGCCACTACCATATTCGCGATGTCGTCGTTCATTTCGCGAGCAAGCCATCGGAAGCGGATATGATTAGAATCAAAGAGGAAGTCGACGCCGAACATATCCAACAGATCGGAGATACCTACGTATTCCGATCCAAATCGCTGGAAACCGAACAACTTATGGACTACTTCAAGACAACATGGAAACCGGAATACACGGAGCCGCATTATTTGTACCTAACAAATGATAACGCGGTCGACGACGCCGTCGTGCCCAACGATACGTTATATTCGCAATACCAATGGAACCTGCCCTCGATCGGGGCGGAACATGGCTGGACCGTTTCCAAAGGCGACGAAGGCGTCATTATCGCCGTTCTCGATACGGGCGTGCAGAGCAACCATCCCGATCTCAAGGATAAGTTGATCACAGGCACGAATATCGTCGACGGCGACGCTCCCCCAAGCGACGATGTCGGTCACGGCACGCATGTCGCGGGCATCATCGGCGCTTCGGTCAACAACGGAGAAGGCGTTGCAGGCGTGTCGTGGTACAACAAAATCATGCCCGTTAAAGTGCTGGACAGCAGCGGCGCCGGCTCTACGTATTCCGTCGCCCAAGGCATCATTTGGGCCGTCGACCACGGCGCCAAAGTCATCAACATGAGCCTCGGCAACTATGCGCAAGCCGACTTCCTCCACGATGCGATCAAGTATGCATACGAACGCGACGTCGTGCTTATCGCGGCCAGCGGCAACGACAATACGGAGCGCCCCGGCTACCCGGCGGCCTATCCCGAAGTATTTGCGGTTGCGGCGACCAACAATAACAAGGAAAAAGCTTCTTTCTCGAATTACGGCGATTACATCGACGTCGCCGCGCCAGGCGACAGTATCGCAAGCACGTATCCCGGCAGCCAATATGCCGCATTGTCCGGCACGTCCATGGCAAGTCCCCATGTCGCCGCGCTTGCAGGTCTGATTCGCTCCGTCAATCCCGATCTGACGAACGAAGAAGTGATGGAGATCATGCGCGCGTCCGCCCAGGATTTGGGCGCCGACGGCAAGGACATTTATTTCGGATACGGGGAGATCGACCTCGACAAGGCGCTTCATGCCGCCACAAGCTTCGGAGGCGCGCTGCAAAACTTTCCACAGAAGGTAAAGCGCCGTCTGGCCCAGGCCGAGAGATAAGCGGCATCGCTTGATATCGGATATGGCTGACAAAGCAAAAGCTGCTTCCCGCGAGGGAAGCAGCTTGTTCGCGTTCATGAAGTCGTTGCGGAAAGTTTGCCGTAAGCCGGGTTCTGTACTTCTGGTGGTGCATACGGGAACGACCCTCCCACTGTGAAGCGACAATCATCTATCTAGGCCGTACATTGCTGCACGGCTCCAGCAACCAACCCGGACGCGCCTCGGGCTAAGGCTGCAGCGCGAAGCTGCCGCGTCCTCTCGGTCTTGCTCCAGATGGGGTTTACCAGGAACGTAGTCGCCTGCGCTCCTCGTGGTCTCTTACACCACGGTTCCATCCTTGCCTGATCCGGCGTAAGCCGGCCATCGGCGGTCCATTTCTGTGGCACTATCCTTCAGCTCGCGCTGACTGGACGTTATCCAGCATCCTGCCCTGTGGAGCCCGGACTTTCCTCTCGCGGCAACAAGGCCGCCAGCGATTGTCTGTCAAACTTTCCACTTGCAGAACTAAGTATACAAGGTTTCCCCCCAAAGCTCAACCCTCGGCTTCTGCCGATTAGGGGCAATATTGCCAATCATCCTACATGAAAAGAAAAGGTTCGGTGTTTAAGCGGGAAGGAATAACCTCCGTCTCATATTTGGCAGCTTTAAGCTCCCCTGCGAGCCATTCGGCAAGCTTGCCTTTCATGACCTTCTCGATGTTATGGCCGGCATCGATGATCGTCATCCCGTCGGCGAGCGCGTCATGCGCGGTATGATAGTCGATGTCTCCCGTGATGAGAACGTCGGCGCCGGCGAATTTGGC
>JAQSXN010000401.1 GCA_029256665.1 Paenibacillus sp. | reverse complement strand
GCCGTCTTGGATGGCGTCGATTTCAAAACCTTCTCCATCGCCGGCTTGCGAATCGATAGAGAGCAAGCTCTTTTGTTTGCCCGCTCGCATGGCGCGAAGGTAACTTAACCCGCCGTTATATGATACAATGATGGTCGATATAACAGACGAAACGGAGCGGGAAAAGTGAACGTGCAGCATATGATTGCCAAAATCGTTGAACAATTGAAGGCCGTCGAAGGCGTGCGAGCGATCGTGCTCGGCGGCTCGAGGGCTAGAGGGACGGAACATGAACATTCCGATATCGATATCGGAATATATTATGATGGCAACGCAGGACTTGATATCGAAGGCATTCGCCGTGCCGCCGCCGCCTTGGATGACGAGCGCAGAGCGGATATCGTAACCGAGCTCGGCGGCTGGGGGCCCTGGATTAATGGCGGAGGCTGGCTAAACATGGACCGTCTGCCGGTCGACCTCTTGTATCGCGATCTCCGAAAAGCGTCGCAGGTCGTGGATCAATGTCTGGCTGGCGACATCACGATCGATTATCAGCCGGGTCATCCCCATGGTTTCGTTAATGCCGTATATGCGGCGGAAGCGGCGCTGTGCCAAGTGCTGTGGGATCCGAAAGGAGTTGTCGGGGATCTTAAGAAGAGGCTGCTCCCGTATCCTGCCGCAATGCGCGAAGGGATGCTCCGAACCTTTCTGTGGGAAGCGGACTTTTCTCTCAGCGGCGCTAGGAAAGGAATCCTCAAAGTAGACTTGTCTTACATAGTCGGACATTGCTTCCGAGCGGTCTCGTGCATCAACCAGGCGTTGTTCGCGCTGAACGATGCCTTCTGGATGAACGAGAAGGGAGCAACGGCAATCGCCGATACGTTCGCCGCGGCTCCCCGATCATACGCTAGTCGGGTAAACGAGGTCATCGGCCTGATTACGGAAGACAGAGATGATCTTAACAAGGCGTTAGCCGTCATGCAGGCCATAATCGAAGAAACTAACACGCTCGTGCATGAGGTTGGAGGGAAGCCATGACATTCGGAGCTCGCATGTTGAAGACGGGCATAGCGGTCACGCTTGCTCTGTACGTCAGTATTTGGCTGGAATTTACCCCTCACGTGATCGCTGCGGTGGCGGCCATCTTCGCGCTTCAGCCGACGATATACCGTTCTTGGAAATATTTCCTTCAACAAGTGCAAGCCAACACGCTCGGCGCCGTTATCGCGATGCTCGCGGGCATGTATTTCTCCAATGAGCCGATCGCGATCGGCGTCGTCTGCGTTCTGGTCATTATGATCTGCATGAAATTAAAGATGGCGGAGTCGATCGGCCTGACGCTCGTTACGGTCGTAAGCGTCATGGAGGCATCCGGCGATTGGGAGTTCGCGCTTAACCGCTTCTTGCTTAGCGTGATCGGCATTTTGGCGGCGTTTTTGGTCAACGTCATATTCGTCCCGCCGGACCCGCGAGAGCAGTTCACCAAACAGATACATCTTGTCTTCAATCAACTGTCGTTGTTGCTGCGCACGGCCATCTCCGACGAAATCAAGGAGAAGGTGTTCCGCGAGCAGAAGCAGGAGCTGGCGGACGGGCTGCAGGGGTTGAAGGATAAATATAAGCTCTTGGAAGAAGAGCTCAAGAAGCTGAAGCGGGCCAAATACCGCCAGAAGCGGCAGATAGTCGTCTATAAGCAGCTGCTGCACAATCTGCATAAAGGGTTCGAGGTGCTGGAGGCCGTGCATGAACATTATTTCCAATCCGATAGAACCGTCGAAATCAATCGCTATTACGATCGGCACCTGGAGAAGCTGATCAAGTTCAATGAACACGTGCTGCTAAAGTTCGAGGAAAAGGTGAAGCCGGGCAGTTGGAAGGCCGAATCGATCGAAGAGGAAAACGACGTGTTTATCAAGCAGGCGAGGAAGGGTTGCGATGAGGGAGAGAGCGATCCTGGCGCCGGGGACGAATCGCCAAGGCTGTTGATCGTCGCCGCGACCATCTACGAATACGGCTATCAGACCGTGAGAACGGACCGTCTCGTCGAACGTACGGAGCATGATGAGGTAGAAAGCGATCACTTTATTGGGATTAGGTAAGTGCAGACTCGTTCAATCTACGCAGCCGATAGGCGTTTGTAGCGGATTCGCCGAGCTCCTCGAGAATCGTGTAATTCGCCCAAGCGCCTGCCACGGCACCGATCCCCGGAACCATTTGCAGCATCTTCCGGAAGTCGATGGCATCGCGATACTCCTTCTGAAATGTTTCCCAATCCATATTGTTGGAGTAGTCGGCATCGGAAGACCACAGCCCCTTCTCCGATTCCCAATTTTTAATGGATTTCAGTAATTCGGCGCGCTTCTCGGGCCCGGAGAATGTCAATTGGAACACCTTGAGAATGAAGACCCGCTCGGCAAAATGTTTGGTATCGTAGCCGTAGACATGGGCCAGCTCAAATAAAAATTTCATCTTGATCGCGATTAACGCCGGAAAATCCACGACGTTCAACATAATGCCGCCGGCTCCCGTGCCGGCTCCTTCGGCGACCGCGATTTTTTGGTAAAGGGAAAATAATCGTTTGCCCTCTTGGTCGGCGAGTTCCAAATCGCTTGTTCGCTCCACATCTCTCCGAGGCGTGTATTCCGCGCCGAAAAGCGCGGTGCGCACAATCGACTTTATGGTGGTCGTGATGATGTCGTGCATCTTGGGAGGAATCAAGTTATTGATTCTTGCGCCGATCGTCTTCGATGTACGCTCCAGCCAGCCGGGCGGCTTGAACAGCCCGCGCTCCCAAACCGCGATCTCCTCGAGCGCCTTCCGTTCGTAATTCATGGACCCTCTCTCCTCCAAAAAAATAGTTACATTCATTGTACCGGTTATCGCAGCCATACGGAATAGACCGCAGCAGGTGGCGGAGCTAGGCGGAGGTCGTGGAACCGCGGCGCATTTGTGATTCGTCTATGGGAAAAGGCCGCCTGAATGCGGCAGCCTAAGCGAGCGAGATTATTAAAAGAAAATCTTCCGATCCCGCTCTTCCTTCAAGATCTCGACCGCCTCGCGGAAGCGCAGCGAATGGACGATTTCGCGCTCGCGCAGGAATTTTAGGCTGTCTTGAAGATCTACGTCGTCCGTCAAATCGATCAGCCATTGGTAGGTGGCTCTTGCCTTTTCCTCGGCGGCGATATCCTCGTACAGATCCGCGATGGGATCGCCCTTTGCTTGAATGTAGGCGGCAGTCCAAGGAACGCCGGACGCATTCTGGTAAAACAACGCATTGTCATGCGCCGCGTAATGGTCGCCTAAACCAACGGCTCTCAACTGCTCCGGCGTCGCGTCCTTGGTCAGCTTGTAGACCATCGTCGCGATCATCTCGAGGTGGGCGAACTCCTCCGTTCCAATGTCCGTCAGCAATCCAATGACTTTATCCGGTATCGAGTACCGTTGATTCAGATAACGCAGGGCGGCCGCAAGCTCTCCGTCAGCTCCGCCGTACTGCTCCAACAGAAATTTGGCCATGAGCGGATCGCATTTGCTCACGCGCACGGGATATTGCAGCTTCTTCTCGTAGGCCCACATCGAATCGTTTTCCTCGCTTTCACATGGGATTGTCGCAACGCACGCGATGAAACAAATTCGGACAAAGCCCCGCAAGGCGAACCGCAGAGGCTCGTTTCTTAAGGACGAACTACACTTGCCAAGGCCAAGGCGCTTCCTTCCACTGCCAAGGCGTCTTCGAGACGCTGTGCCCGAAGTTCATAAGCGGGCCGTAAGCCGCCTCGTATTGAGCCGCAATCCGCTTGCGCAGTTCCGCGTATTGATTGTATTGGGCGATGGCGGCTGCATCGCCTTGATGCGTATCCAGGTACAAATTTAATTCAACCAATACGAAGTCGACCGCTTGCAGATCATGCAACAGCTTGTAGTAGGCATCATCGAGAATCGTTTCGGCCATTACGCACCATCCTTCCCGTCACGGGATGGAGCGGACGGATCGGGATAAGGCGCGTACAAAGCCGGCCATAGTGTCCCGTATTTTAATGCATCGTAAGCCGAAAATTGCTGCAAATTAGGCGGTTGAAAGGGAATGAACAGCTGAGGCGGAACATTGTAGCTCTTCTCGCGGATCGGCGGACATGGATCATGCGGCCCCACGAAGGGGCGGTATGTCCGGAATTGATCGCTTGCGCTCATGGGCAGGCTCCTTTCCATATCGTTCCTTAGCCAACTATATGATGGACGGCTTGGGTGTTATGCGGATCATAGAAATTTGAAAAGCAGCAGGATTTTCCTCGCTTGCCGTCGAAATTTGCAAATGCACATTTGCGAATACGGAGGTGAAGGAGCTTTGGAGCTGCGAAAGGCAATATTAGGCGGAGCTGCCGCCATGATTTTGTTGTCGGGAGCGGGAGATGTAGCATTGGCTTCGGCAAAAAAGGCCGATTCAACGGTCTCCGCCAATACGGAAGCCGGACAGGCTGGATGGAAGCAAGCAAAGATCGTACATATTGTCGCTGTAACGAACCTGCGCAACGGGCCGGGTACGGATTTCAAGGTCTTGGCTAAGGCGCAAGCCGGAGACAGCTTCAAGATAGAAGGCGCCGAAGGAGACTGGTATCGAGTCGT
>JAQSXN010000003.1 GCA_029256665.1 Paenibacillus sp. | reverse complement strand
GAGCCCAATAGTTTGGATGTGAAAAATGACATCCAGAGCGTTGGAGTAGAATCGGATGTGTCGGCTGGATATGAAAAATCATATCCAGGGAGCTGGTGTAACGTCGAACCGGTCGATTGGATATGAAAAATCATATCCAGGGAGCTGGTGTAACGTCGAACGGGGCGATTGGAAGTGAAAAATCATATCCAGAGCGCTGGAGTAGCGCCGAACCGGTCGATTGGATGTGAAAAAAAATCATATCCAGAGCGCTGCACAGCGCTAGAATGAAACTGGACGGGCTCGCTCAAAATAAATGTTGCACAAGAGAAACATTTTTGTGTATTATTAAAAAAGAGGCGTTAGATAAAATGTTGTTGCTAAAGGAAAGAAGTTTGTCCTGGGCTAATAATAATTAAATGGGGAGCTGGAGGGAAGAAGATGAGACATAAGCACAAAACCAATTCCGCAATAAAAAGATTTGTAATGACCCTATTGTTTCTCGCGTTCGCGGGGACCGCGCTTGCGGCTTGCGGAAGCGAAAACGGAGCAGAGACGGGTGGCGACGGAAAGCTCAAGGTGACGGCAACGACGGGCATGATCGCCGATATCGCGGCGGTTGTAGGCGGCGATCGCGTCGACGTGACGGGCTTAATGGGGCCGGGCATCGATCCCCATCTATATAAGGCGTCGCAAGGCGACGTGAAGAAGCTGGACGGCGCCGACGTGATCTTCTACAACGGCCTGCATTTGGAAGGCAAGATGGGAGAAATCTTCGAGAAGCTGGAACAGCGCAAGCCGGTTGTAGCGGTATCGAAAGACATCGACGAGTCGAAGCTCCACGGCGACCCCAATGCCAAAGGCGGAGCCATCCACGACCCGCATATCTGGTTCAACGTGCAACTGTGGATGTCGGCGGTGGAAGTCGTGAGAGATACGCTTAAGGAGAAAGACGCGGCCAATGCCGACTATTATGACGCAAGAGCGACGGAGTATTTGGCGGAACTGACCGAGCTGGATCAATACGCGCGGGAGCAGATCGCGCTGATCCCCGAACAAAGCCGGATTCTGGTGACGGCTCATGACGCATTCGGTTATTTCGGAGAAGCATACGGGCTTAAAGTAGTCGGATTGCAAGGAATGAACACGATGTCGGAGTACGGCTCCAAGGATGTAAGCGAGCTGAGAGATTACCTGGTCGAACACGAAATCAAGGCGGTATTCGTGGAATCCAGCGTCTCGACGAAGTCGATCGAATCGGTCATCGAAGGCGCCAAGCAGCTCGGCCACGAAGTTGCGGTCGGCGGTCAACTGTATTCCGACGCGATGGGCGATCCTGGCACGGTGGAAGGCACATACGTCGGCATGGTCAAACATAACGTCGATACGATCGTGCAAGCGCTCCGGTAACCGGATGTAAGCCGAAAGGAAGGGATCACGATGAATATAGCCAAAGCAACACGCAGAGCAAGCGCGAAAGAGGCGGCTCCGCTGACGATAACCGGACTTAGCGTTGCCTATCAGAAGAAGCCCGTCCTCCGGGGAGTCTCCTTCGAAGTGAAAGAAGGGGAGCTTATCGGCGTTATTGGTCCCAATGGAGCGGGAAAGTCGACGATGATGAAAGCGGCGCTGGGGCTCATTCCGACGATAGGGGGCGAAGTGAGCGTATACGGCCGCAGCCTGAAAAGTCAAAGACGGCTGATCGGCTACGTGCCCCAGCGGGAATCGGTCGACTGGGATTTTCCTACGAACGCGCTCGATGTCGTGCTGATGGGCACGTACGGCAGGCTGGGCTGGATTCGGAGGCCCGGCGCGAAGGAGAAGGCGTTCGCGCTGGAATGCCTGCAGAAGGTCGGCATGGCCGACTTCGCCGACCGCCAGATCAGCCAGCTGTCGGGGGGACAGCAGCAACGCGTGTTTCTGGCGCGGGCATTGGCGCAGGACGCCAAACTTTATTTTATGGATGAACCGTTCGCGGGCGTCGACGCCGCCACCGAGAGAGCGATCATAACGCTGCTCCAGGAGCTGAAGAAGCAAGGCAAGACGGTTATCGTCGTTCATCACGACCTGGCCACCGTCGAACAATATTTCGATTCCGTGCTGCTTCTGAACGTGGAGGTGCAGGCATTCGGTCCGACGGCGACGACGTTCACGCAGGAACTGCTGCAGCGAACCTACGGCGGCAGACTTGCTTTCCTGGATCCCGGCAAGCTGACCGTATCCGGCATCCACGCCGGAGGTGACAAAACATGAACAACTTCTTCGGCATGCTGGGCGATCCCAACATGCGCTGGATCTTCTTCGGATGTTTGCTGCTCGGTCTTAGCTCGGGCGTGATCGGCAGCTTCTCCTACCTGCGCAAGCAAAGCCTCGTCGGAGACACCCTCGCCCACGCCGCGTTGCCCGGCATCTGTATCGCCTTTATGCTGACGGGCGTCAAGTCGATCGGGGTCTTCCTAATCGGCGCAGGCATCGCCGGCATGCTCGCGACGTTCGGAATCGGCTTCATTACCCGACATTCCCGGCTGAAGCAGGACGCTGCGCTTGGCATCGTGCTCAGTTCCTTCTTCGGACTCGGCATCGTCCTGCTGACGTTTATCCAGCATGGGGATTACGGCAATCAATCCGGCCTCGACAAGTTTTTGTTCGGGCAAGCGGCGGCTATGGTCGGCTCGGATGTCCTGACGATGTCCATCGTATCCGTCGCGCTTGTAACGGTATGTACGTTGCTCTTTAAACAATTCAAGCTCATATCGTTTGATCCCGGCTTCGCGAAGGGGCTTGGTTACCCGGTCGCCATGCTGGAGCAGCTGCTCATGCTGCTGGTCGTCGTGGCCGTCGTCGCCGGCATCCAGGCGGTAGGCGTCGTGCTCATCGCCGCGCTGCTCATCACGCCCGCGGTGTCCGCCCGCTACTGGACGAACCGGCTTGGCGTCATGGTCGTCTTATCCGGCGCGTTCGGAGCGCTCAGCGGGGCGCTGGGCACATGGATCAGCTCCTCGGTATCGAACCTGCCGACCGGTCCAGTAACCGTGCTGGCCGCAACGGCATTGTTCGGCGTTTCCGTGCTGTTCGGCCCGGAACGCGGGTTGCTTGCCAAACGTTTGCAGCGCGAGAAGGTGAAGCGGCGGTTCTTGCTGGAGAGCGAAACGGTCGGCATACAGGCGGCAGAGCAGACGAAAGGAGGGGCTGCGGGATGAGCGACTTTTGGATTTTGTTAACGGGGAGCCTGGTAGCTGCCTGTTGCGGCATCGTCGGCGTTTTCCTCGTGCTCCGCAAAATGGCGATGATCGGCGACGCCATCAGCCACTCCGTCATGCCCGGCATCGTCATCGCCTTTCTGATAAGCGGCTCGCGCGATTCGTTGCTGATGATGTTCGCGGCTCTCGTATTCGGGTTGCTGACGACGTTCCTGATCGGCATGTTCCAGCGCAGCGGGATTCAATCCGACGCTTCGATCGGCGTCGTCTTTACCTCGTTGTTCGCGATCGGCGTCATCTTGGTCAGTTTGTTCGCGAGGCAGGTCCATCTGGATCAGGACGCCATTCTCTATGGGGAGATCGCCTTTGTCCATTGGAACGTATGGGAGGCCGGCGGCGCGAGTCTCGGACCCAAGGCGGTATGGCTGCTAGGCGTCACGCTCTTGGTGATCGGCACGGTAATCGGGCTGTTCTACAAGCAGTTCAAATTATGCGCGTTCGATCCGGCGCTTGCCGCCGCAATCGGAATCCCCGTCGCGTTGTTCCACTACGCGCTGATGGGACTCGTCTCGATGGCCACGGTCAGCTCGTTCGAGAGCGTAGGCGCGATTCTGGTCGTGGGCATGCTGATTATTCCCGCCTCTACCGCTTACCTGCTGACGGATCGGCTAGGCATGATGATCGTGCTTAGCGTCGGATCGGGAGTCGTCAGTACGTTCATTGGCTATGGAGCATCCATCGTGCTGGACGCTTCGATCGCGGGCTGCATCATCTGCGCTGCCGGACTGCTGTTCGCGGCGACTTTCCTGTTGTCGCCCTCGCATGGTCTGATTAGCCGAAAGCTGCGCCAACGCAAGCTGGCAGCCGAGGCTATGCATTAAGCAGAAGCTGTCCGAAGCCTAGCGCCGTCAAATTTTGACTCATACGAGAGGCCGCGTTACCCGAACGGAGTTCGGGAGCGCGGCCTCTTCGCCGTTCGCCGGATGACGAAAACTTTACGTTTTGAAAGGAAATTATCGGTTTCCTATCATTTGGTTTCTCCCCGTTTTGTGCTAAAATAATCTGGTGCCTGTTATGAAGGAGATGACATCATGACGAATTATAAATTGCTGGCGCTCGATATGGACGGAACGCTGTTGAACGAGCTTAGCGAGATCAGCAAGGAAAACGCGAAATGGATTCAAAAGGCGCTGGACGCAGGAGTAACGGTCAGCTTCTCGACGGGTCGCGGCTTCGAAAGCGCGCTGCCGTTTGCGGAGCAGCTGGGGCTGACGACACCGATGATTACGGTGAACGGAGGAGAGGTTTGGGCCCGGCCGCATTTGCTGCACAAACGGACGGAGATGAGTCCGGTATACGTGAAGCGGCTGCACGAGCTTGCGCTTCGGCATCCCGAGGTATGGTTCTGGGCGTATACGACCGTGGGCATCTACAACAAGGAACGTTGGTTCGAGCCAGGGCAAGACTACGATTCGTTCCATTGGCTGAAGTTTGGCTACTACACCGAAGACGACGGGGCAAGGGAGGCGATCCTGGCGGAAACCCAAAGCTGGGAGGCGTTCGAGATCACGAATTCGTCGCCGCACAATATCGAGCTTAACCCGCTTGGCGTATCTAAGGCTACCGCTCTGCGCGAGTTGTGCGGGCTGCTTGGCATCGAGATGTCGCAGGTCATCGCGGCGGGCGACAGTCTAAACGACATCGCCGCGATTCGCGAAGCAGGCCTTGGCGTCGCGATGGGCAACGCCCAGCAAGTCGTGAAGGAGGCGGCCGACGTCGTGACGCTGACGAACGACGAACATGGCGTTGCGGAGATCATCAAGACATACATATTCGGAGGCGTAATGTAATGGATATTTTAGGCTGGACATTAATCGTGCTATTGTTTGTCGTCGGCATGGTCGGAACGGTCTATCCCATTCTGCCGGGCGTGCTTGCCGTGTACGCCGCGTTTTTCGTTTACGGCTGGTTTTTCACTTTCGGGGATTTCGATTGGATCTTCTGGACCATACAGACGTTGATCGTCGTCGTCTTGTTCGTTGCGGATTATGCGGTCAGCGCCTGGGGCGTCAAGCGGTTCGGAGGAACGAGGGCATCCGTGATCGGCAGTACCATCGGCATCATTATCGGCCCGTTCGTCATCCCGGCGTTCGGTCTTGTGATCGGTCCGTTCGCGGGCGCGGTGATCGGGGAGCTGATGGCTGGCAAAAACTTCGAGCAATCGCTTAAGACGGGCTGGGGGGCGCTAGTCGGCTTATTTACGAGCGTTGTCGTAAAGGTCATTCTGCAGCTGGTCATGATCGTTCTGTTTGTTCTGTGGCTGGTATTCTAATGGTAAGGGAAGCAAGTGAAACGCCATGGTAAAAAAAGATACGTTAATCAAAGGCACGCTGATTCTTGCGGCGGCCGCCCTGATCGCCCGATTTCTCGGGCTCTTCCAGAAAATACCTTTAAGTTACATGCTTAACGACGAAGGTCTGCTCGCATTTAATGCAGCCAACAATATTTATCTCCTGCTGTTGCTAGTCGCGACGGCGGGATTCCCCAGCGCTATCAGCAAGATGGTTTCCGAGAGGCACGCGCTCGGCAAGGAGGCGGAGGCAAGAAGAATCTATCAAGCCGCACTCGTTTTCGGCGCCGTCTCCGGTCTTGTGCTTGCCGTAGCGCTGTTTGCGCTCGCGCCGGTTTATGCGGACATATCCAAGGTCGGTTACGCCGAGCTGTCCGTCAGAGCGATTGCTCCCGCGCTGCTGCTGTTCCCCATCATCGCGATGATGCGCGGATATTTTCAAGGCAGGCAATTCATGTCGGCCGGCGGAATCTCCCAGATCGTCGAGCAATTTCTGCGCGTCGGTTTGGGTATCGCTTTAGGCGTTATCTTAATCGGCCTCGGTTGGGGGGACGATTGGGTCGCGGCGGCCATTACGCTCGGGAGCGTGTTCGGCGCGATCGGCGCATTCGCCGTCATGGTCCGATTCGCGCGGAGGCTTAAGAAACAGGATGCGGCGTCGCGCTCCCGATTTAACGGGGAGGCTTCCGCCGCGCTAATGCGTTCGAGTCGTTCCGCCGCTGCGTCGGACCTGCGGTTCAGAACGGTATACGCGGAAATATTCAAGATGTCCATTCCCGCGATGGTAACATCAACGGTAATCAACTTGATCTATGCGTTCGACACGACGCTCTTCCTTAGGCTGACGGAACGATTCTATTCCTCGGAAGGCGCCATCCAGGCAGGCGCCGACTATGCCAATAAAGCAACGGCGCTCGCCGGCATTCCGCCCATTCTCGCAATCGCTTTAGGTTCGTCGCTCATTCCGATCATTGCCTCGGCCTACAAGCTCAAAAACATGGGCGAAGTGCAGAAACAAGCGTCCGTCGTACTTCGGGTCGTCTGTTTAACGGGCGTTCCGATCGCCTTGCTTTTAACCGTTGCGGCGTATTCCGTTAACGGCTTGCTCTTCCCGGTCTCGGAAAGCGGCGAACCTTCGGGCTCCGGAGCCATCGCGGCGCTATGCGCCGGGACCATCCTGCAAATCACGATGATGACGACCAACTCCATCTTGTACGGCATGGGCAAACAGCGCGTCTCCATGCGCCACACGCTGATCGGGCTCGTGCTCAAGATCGTCGTCAGCGTCGCGCTCGCTCCGTTTCTTGGCGTATACGGATTGATTATCGGCTCGACGGTTTGTTTCATCGTGGCAACGCTGCTCAATCTGCGTTACATAAACGGAGAAGTCAAGCTGGTCGTCCTCGGCAAACGCTGGGTTCCTTATCTCATCGCGGTCACCGTGGCCGCCCTTGGGGGCTGGGGAGCGGAGGCCGGCGTGCTTGCGCTGACCGATGGCTGGATCGCGAAGCTGTCCTACTTGGCGGCGGCGGCGGTCGCGGCGATCGTGGTGGGGCTGTTATACGCGGCTTTGCTCGTCGTGCTTAAGGTCGTTACGGCCGAAGACGCCTCATCTCTTCCGGCTCGGCTTCGCAAGCCTTTCCTCAAGGCGATGAGACTCGTATCGCGAGGCTAACATCACAATCATTTACAAATGAGCAAGACCTCAAATAAAATAAGAGCAGTATCGAACATCCGTCTAGCATAAGGACGGGTTGCTTGAGCCGATGCAGACCGCCATATGGGAGTGGCGCCTGCGTACGAACGCAACGGACGGTTGCGATAAGGGGAGAAAACGGATGAACATTAAATGGTTGCGAAGAACCGCGATTGCGGCGCTTGCGCTAGCCGTCACGATCGTGACGGGCTGCCAGGCCATTGCCGGATTGGATCTGAATCAAGTACTTAAGAACGCGGCGAAGGCGACTTCCGCCGAAAGCAAAAGCACGTTGGAGCTTCAGCTTAAGCTGGACGAAGAAGCGCTCGCCGAATACGACGAGTCTGAAGCGGACTTATACCGTCTGTTATCTAACGTGAAGTTGAATTTGGACCATATAGCGGTCGAAGACGAACTTAACATGTCTCTGGAGGGCAGCGTCGCCTTCGGAGAAGCGAGCCTTCCGTTCGATCTGCGACTATCGGATACCGCGATGGTCCTTGACCTCGAAGGCATGGATGCTCCGATCGTATTCGAACTGATGGAGGAAGGCGTCCTGACAATGTCGGGCATGCAAGCCGTGCCGGCCGAAGACGCCGAACAGGATGCGGAGAAGCTTGCCGAAATCGGTCGCCAAGTCGTCGATCTGGTGAGCGGCTACGCCATCGACAACCTGCCGAATCCGGGCGGTCTGACGGCGGTTCCGGTAACCGAGACGATCGCGGGAGCTCCGACGTCCGCGATGAAGCTAAGCTTCTCGATGGACGGAGCGCAGCTGTGGGAATGGGTTCAATCCTACCTGACCGCGCTAACGGACGATCGGGAAGAGCTTGCGGCCGTCATAGAGAAGGTATTGGAATTGATCGAGGAGAATCCGGTTTATCGGGAATCGCTCGAGATGATGGAACCGTTCGAATCGGACGTGTTGGATGCTCCCACGGTGGAAGACAAGGCCAATCAAGCCGCCGACGAAATCATTTCCCTGATCGAGACGCTTCAAGAAGAGATGGAGCTGCCCGAAGAGGAAAGAGAGCTTGCGAGCGAAATGATGGCGCTCCGCGGAGACGTGTACGTTGACTATAATTTGAATATCCGAAAGCAGGTTTGGGAATTCGACTATAAGCATGAACCGTCCGCAGCCGAAGAAGCCGATCCCGGCGACGAGGAGTTTTATGTAGAGCGTCCCTTCTTCACGGGCTTGACCGTCAAGTCGACTTCCGAGCATTGGAACATCGGCGGAGCCGTCGAGGCAAAGGAAGCCGTGAAGCCGGAGGATTCGCTGGCGGTAGAGGATCTGGAGTACTTGGGCGGGCATGAGTTCCTGAAGCATGTAGACGAGGAGTCGGATCTCTACGATCTGCTAAAGAATAAGTTCCATATTACGCGCCAAACGTATTCCGCGTATTCCGACGATTACTTCAATCCGCCGATCATTCTGCCAAACTATCATACGATCGTCGCCGTGCGAGACGTCGCGGACGCTTTCGGCGCGACGATAACGTATCATGCGCCGACCCGCCAAATTTCGGTCGACGACGAAATTACGGATACCCGCATCGTCGTCAAGATCGGCAGCAACATCGCGAAGGTGAACGGCGTAGAGCAAACATGGCCGACAACCGTAACCTCGATCGACGGCGTCACGTACGTGCCGGCGCGCAAGCTCGCGGAAGCGCTGGGAGCGGATATCAAGTGGGAAACGATTGATGACGATTGGAAGGAACTGACGATTACGCGCGAGCCTTAAGGTAACGCGGCATAGAAACGAGTAAGGAGGGACGGACATGCAAAAACTAACGACGGAAGCCGAATTCCGCGAAGCGGCCCGCCGGGATACGCTAACCATTGCGGTGTTCAAAGCAACTTGGTGCAAGGATTGCCACTTCATCGATCCGTTTATGCCGGAGCTGGTTCGCTCCTATGCAGGACGCGCCGAGTTCGTCGAGATCGATCGAGACGACATGCCCGATTTATGCTCGGAGTTGAACATCCTCGGCATTCCGAGCTTTATCGCCTTCCATTCCGGCAACGAGCTGATTCGTTTCGTCAGCAAGCTTCGCAAGTCGCGCGAGGAGATCGAAACGTTCGTGGATCGGGCCATCGAGGTTCGCAAGGGCCTTGCGTAACCAGAACAACGAGCAACCATAACGATACATGCTCCATCAATCCGCAAGGTTTGGAAAGTCCGTACGGATGCCGTTTTCGGCTCCGATGCGGGCTTTCCTTTTGAATATCGGGCGAAGCCGGAAGGAAGCCTGTGTCAATGCGGTGACGTTCCTGGCCGGAAGCGCCGAGTTCACATTTTCAACATGGCTTTTGGCCCAGCCTATCGCTATAATTGAACTGATCATAGGTACAGGATGATTCATCCATCCTCAGGCGAATCACGCACTTTTATGGAAACAGGTGATAAATGATGGTAACCGGCCGTTTTCGCGCGTTTGCGATCGCATCGTGCATCGGAATGCTTCTCGTACTATTAGCCGGAGCTCTAGTAACGAACACCGGATCTGGCCGCGGCTGCGGCGACGATTGGCCGTTATGTCACGGCAAGTTTATTCCCGCTTACACGCTGGAGACGGCTATCGAATTGTCTCATCGCGTCGTTAGCGCGCTGGAAGGCATTCTGGTGCTCGGCGTCGCGATCGCGGTGCGGGCCAAATACAAAAGGGACCGCGAAACGTATAGGGAACCACGCTTTTATGCCGACGCAGCGCTGCTGTTCACGATTATTCAAGCGCTAATGGGAGCGGCCGCCGTCAAGTGGTACCAATCGCCTCCTGTAATGGCGATCCACTTCGGCATCTCGATCATCGCTTTCGCGGCTACCATGTTGCTGGTAATATGGACGTATCGCGTCAAACGAGGCACCGTGACGGAAGCGATTGCCGTCCCGGGCTCCGTCTTCAAATATGCGCTGGCCACGTCGATATTCTGTTATGTCATCATTTATTTAGGCGCATTTATCCGCCATACGGAATCGGCGGGGGGCTGCGTCGGCTGGCCGCTCTGCAATGGCGAAGTGATCCCCGAGCTGGCGGGGGCGACGGGCATCGTCTTTATCCACCGCGTCGGGGCCGTTATTTTCGGATTGATGGTAGCGGGATTGTATTGGCACATCCGCAAGACGACGGGCGAGAACTCGTCCTTGTCATACAACGCGGGCTGGGTGACGCTGCTGCTCGTCGCGCAAATCATGAGCGGCGCTTGGCTGACCGCCACGGTCGGCGACGAGGATTGGTTTATCTTCACCAGCCTTGTTCATAACTTGATTATCGTAGCTTTATTCGGACTATTAATGGATATTCTCATTCGTTCCTGGCGGCTGAGGGAAGGACGTGGACAAGCATGAGCTTCGCGAACCTGCGCGAGTTTTTGGAAGTATTGAAACAGGATGGAGATTTGGCGATCATCGAGGCGCCGGTAGATCCGTACCTGGAGCTGGCCGAAATTCATCGAAGAGTAATCGAACGGGAAGGGAAGGCGCTGCTGTTCACCAACGTGAAGGGCAGCCCGTTTCCCGTCGTAACCAATCTGTTCGGGACGGATCGGCGCGTGGATCTGGCGTTCGGTCCGAAGCCGGAAGCGTTGATGAAGACGATCATAGGCGCCACCGATCGGATCATGCCGCCGACGCCTAAGGCGATCTGGGGGGAGCGCGGGCTGATCTGGGATATGATGAAGGTCGGCATGAAAACGGTACCGAAAAATAACGCCCCCATTCTCGGGCAAGTCCAAAAGTCGAAGCCGCTTGCCGGCCTGCCGGCGATTACGAGCTGGCAAGAGGACGGCGGGCCGTTCGTCACATTGCCGCTCGTGTACACGGAAAGCCTCAAGTCGCGCAAACAACATAATCTCGGCATGTACCGGATGCAGATCTTCGACGATTCCACGACCGGCATGCATTGGCAAATACATAAAGGCGGCGGCTTCCACTATTACGAAGCCGAGAAGCGCGGTGAGGCATTGCCCGTTTCCGTGTTTCTCGGAGGGCCGCCGGCGCTTATCGCTTCGGCCATCGCTCCGCTTCCCGAGCATCTGCCCGAGCTGTTGATGGCATCGCTTATTCTGGGAGAGAAGCTCCCCATGGTCAACGATCCGCATGGCGGCCACCGGATGCCGGCGCAAGCGGAATTTGTCATTAGCGGCAAGGTGCCGCCTCATCTTCGCAGACCCGAAGGACCGTTTGGCGACCACTTCGGCTATTATTCGCTTATCCATGATTTCCCTGTATTCCAGGTCAGCCATATGTGGCATCGTAAGGATGCGATCTATCCGGCTACCATCGTAGGCAAGCCGCGCCAAGAGGATTATTATTTGGGCGAGTTCCTGCAGCGTCTGCTCGCTCCCGCCTTCCCGATGGTCATGCCTGGCGTCAGAGAGCTATGGGCTTACGCCGAAGCCGGCGTGCACGCTCTTGCCGCGGCCGTCGTTCGCGAATCGTATTCTCGCGAAGCATTGTCCACGGCGTTCAGCATACTGGGCCAAGGTCAGCTCACGTTGACCAAATTCCTGATGCTGACGGATCAGCCGATCGATCTGTCGCGCTTTGACGTACTGATGGAGACGGTGCTGGAGCGATTCCGTCCGGGGACGGACCTGTTCGTTTTCGACGAAACGTCGCACGATACGCTTGATTATACGAGCGGCAAACTTAATCACGGGAGCAAAGCGGTCATGCTCGGCGTAGGCGAGCCGATCCGCAAGCTTCCCGCTCAATATACCGAAGGCGCCATCGAGGAAATAACGAACGCCAAGCCGTACTGCCGAGGCTGTCTCGTCGTCTCGGGTGCGACGTACGAGAAGGAGCCGCAGCTCGCGGAGCGGCTGCTGGAGCGCCTGACGGCGCGCGGAACGGAGTGGCCGCTCGTCATCCTGGCGGATGACGCGGACATCGCGGACGGACAGACCTCGTTCCTGTGGACCGTGTTTACGAGATTTAACCCGGCCGACGATATTTATGCCGCCGCTGAGGTAAGGCGCCATCACTTCGGTTATCAGTTGCCTATCGTCATCGACGCGAGGATGAAGCCCGGTTATCCGGACGAGCTATTCCCGCGCGAAGACATCGTAAAGCTCGTCGATAGCCGCTGGAACGAATATAAGCTATAAGGAGGCGCGAACGCGAGATGCTTCGATTTATGTTCGGCGAGACGGAGAGAGAACCTGCCGGAGGCTTGGAGGAGACGTACAAGCTTATAGAACAATTCGCATTCGCGGCGTCTACGCGCATCAAGGAGGGAGCGGCTAACGGGGATAAACTGCGCAAGCTCGAAGTTTGGGCGAGGGGATTGAGAGCCTCGCTCGTCGAGCTCGAACAGAGCCAGTACGCCGCAAGCATGTTCAAGGACCGCATCCTGTCGGGCTCGGTCGATGCCATGAAAGCGGAGGAGCGCCTCGACTACGACCGTTACGTGTATTTTGACAAAAACGCGTTTATCCGCGTGTTTTCCCTGCTGGACAAGCTGGGTACGCTGTTAAACGATATGCTCGGCATGCGGACAGAAAAGATCAAACCGCATTTCTCCTACTTCACGGTGCTGCGCAACATGCGGGATCGCAACGCGCATCCGGAGCTGACTTGGAAGCTGAACGAGATCAAGGAACGCGCCAAGGATCCCACGAACCGGCTTCGCAAGCGCCGCAACACGGAGATCCATTATATGAATTCGGAGATGCACGACGATCTCATCCAGAGCCAAAGAATGTACGGGGAAGAGATAAAGCTGGAGAACATCGGCCTGCAAGCCGATGATTTGGCAGCCTGTCTGCATATGGCGATCGAATCGCTTCGTCTAACGTTCCGTTACGCCAATGCGCTGATGCGGAGCAAGAGCCTATAATCCCGGGAGAGGATGAAACGCGCATGGAGCTGAAGGGCAGAACGGCGCTCGTGACGGGCAGCGCCAAAGGGTTGGGGAAACGTACGGCGCTTCAGCTAGCCGAACAAGGCTGCAAGGTCATTATCAATTATATGGAGTCCGAACGGGAAGCTTGGGAAGTGAAGCAAACCATCGAGGCGCTTGGCAGCAGCGCGATTACGGTTCAAGCGGACATCGCGACGATCGAAGGAGCGAACAAGCTGGCCGACGAAGCGGAAGCCTGGGCCGGCGGCGTCGATATATTGGTAAATAACGCGGGGCCGTTCGTCCGCAAGCGCAGGCTGTTCAGCGATTACGACGAAGAGACGATCGTGCGTCTGCTCCACGGCAACCTGCTGAGCGTCATGCTCCTGGATCATCGTCTGCTGCCCCATATGCGGAAGCAGAAGTGGGGCAGAATCGTGCACTTCGGCTTCGGCCACGCGAACGAAGCGCGGGCTTGGCCGCACCGGGCGGTCTATGCCGCGGCCAAAACGGGGCTTGTATCGTTCACCAAGTCGCTCGCCGTAGAAGAAGCGCCGAACGGCATTACGGTCAATCTGATCGGTCCCGGCGACATTCGCGGCGCGAACAAGGAGCGAGGCATCGAGGAGGCGGAGACCGAACACGATCCCGAATCGCCGCTTGGCAGGCCGGGTACGGGCGAGGACGTCGCCCGGGTCATTCTGTTCCTCTGCGAGCACAAGTCAAGCTTTCTCACGGGCAATGTCATCGACGTTACGGGCGGCTTTGATCCCATCCGGGCTAATATTAAAGATTTGATGTAGCGCATAACGAACCATATATCATAAGATAGCCTGCCTAATTCCCAATTAGCGCAGGTTTTTTCTTGATTCCTAAAAATACGGTTCGATGGAAAATGCCGCCATTAACCAGTTCTCCGGATTCATATGCGGCTTACGAGGTTATGTTAGGAGTAAGCAAATAATCAGAAGAGATAAGGGAGGCCATACGCATGGGAATTCTATGGGCATTGATTGTAGGCGGAGTAATTGGTTGGCTGGGCGGATTGATTGTTGGTCGAGATGTGCCAGGCGGCATAATCGGGAATATCATCGCGGGCTTCATCGGAGCATGGCTCGGCTCTTGGCTTCTGGGAGATTGGGGGCCTGAAGTAGGCGGGTTCGCCCTGATCTCGGCCATCATCGGGGCCGTCGTAGTCGTACTCATCATGAGCGCCATCATGCGCGGTACTCGAAGAGCATAAATAGGTAATAAACCGCTTGATCCTTGTTCGCAAAAAAAGAGTCTTATCCATCAGGGCATGCCCTGCGGATAAGACTCTTCATTGCTTTAGAACACTTGAACGACTTCGACGACGCCGTCGACTTCTTCAAGCAGCGCGCGTTCGATACCGGCCTTCAGCGTGATCGTCGAGCTTGGGCAGCTGCCGCAAGCGCCCATCAGGCGCAACTTCACGATGCCGTCCTCCACGTCGACCAATTCCACGTCGCCTCCGTCGCGTTGCAGGAAGGGACGAAGCTTATCCAGTACGTCCAGCACTTCGTCGTACATTGTTTCTTGAACTTGTTCACTCATTGCAAATCACTCCTTTCTCCCCTATTATAGTACAAAGCGAAGCAATTGAAAATGGTTCGCAATCCAAAGGACTTAAAAGTCAGGTGATAATAGATGATAAAACCGATGATCGAATTTTGCGCCAGCAATATGCACCATGGCACGGATGAAGTAATGCGCCGCTTCGAGCAAGACGACGATTACGAAGTAACCGAATACGGCTGCCTTGGCAATTGCGGCGAATGTTACCTCAAACCGTACGCCTTGGTGGATGGTTCCATCGTGGCCGTCGATGACGTCGAAGAACTGTACCAAGTCATTCTGGACTCGCTTAAACAGCAGCAAGCCGACAGGGAAGCGCTGGACAAGCTGCTCGACGATCTGTAATCGGCAGCTATCCCAGATGCCGCTTGGAGCGCCAGAGCACGCCGCTTTTGACCAGACGCGGCACGCGGCCGAGGATCGGCGTTCCGCCCATAATGCCGAAGCCGCTTTTTTTGCCCAGCGAGCCGAGCACGCCTTTCAGCTTGATCTTGCCAAGCCGCGGCGTCTTGTCATGCCAGATCGCTTGAAGCACTTCGGCAATCTGCTTGCCTTGCGCGCCAGCGGCTTGGCCGCTTGGCGAGAGGGGCAGCGCGGCGCAGTCGCCCACGACGAACACGTTGTTGAAGTCGGGCAATTGATGGTAGGCATTCAGGATGAGGCGTCCCTGATTGTCCTTGGGAAGCTCCATGCGCTGCACAAGCTCAACGGGCTGGATGCCGGCCGTCCATACCGTGACGTCGGTCAGGATCGGCGATGGCGAATTGGCATCGTATAGAATGCCTTGTTCCAGCTTCGTCAGCCCGACATGTCCCCGCATTTCGACGCCGTGTTCGTCGAACCATTCGGCTACGAAGTTTTGCAATCGGCCGGGGAAAGCGGACAATACCTTCGGCCCGCGATCCAATATTCGAATGTTGAGGTCGGGACGGCTCTCCCGCAGCTCGGCCGCGACCTCCACGCCGCTAAGTCCGCCTCCGACGATCGTCACTTGCCCGTACGGTTTGACGTCGTTTAACTGGGCGTAGGTTCTCCTGCATGCCGAGAACGTCTGGATGCTCGTCGAGAATTCTTCCGCACCTTCGATTCCGTGATACTTGTCCGTGCAGCCAAGTCCGATAACCAGCCAATCATAGGCGATCGGCTCATGGCCATCCACCATGACCAGTTCGTTCACCATGTCGATGTCCGTAATTTCCCCGTAGGCGTAAGTAATCCGCGGATCAACCGGGAATTTGACGCGCAGCTCGAGGTCCGATACCGTTCCCGCCGCCAACGCATAATATTCCGTCTTCAGTCCTTGGAACGGCATTCTGTCCACAAGCGTAATGGATACGTCGTTCGGCAGTTGATGTTCGATCAATTCGTCCACGATGGCGGCTCCGCCGTAGCCGCCGCCCAATATAACTACTTTTCTCATCGGTTCTCCAGCTCCACGATTCGTGATGTATTGTAGGTTGTGCCTAGAACAAAGGGATTACTCATTCATAAATTTTGATTTCGTTGTAGAAAGTGTCACGTTCGACCGGAATTCTGCCCGCTCCTTTAATGAGCCAAATCAGATCCTCGCGCGTTATGCCTTCCGGCGTCAGCGCCCCAGCAGCATGACTGATCTTTTCCTTCACGATCGTGCCGTGCGCGTCGGAAGCGCCCATCGTTAGGGCAACTTGGGTTAACTGCACGCCGATGTTAATGAAGTACGCCTTGATATGCTGGAAGTTATCGAGCATAAGGCGGCTGATCGCGATCGTCTTGAGATCCTCGAACGCGGAGTTGCGCCGGCGGATGCCGGCTTTCGGATTGATCGGCTGCATGGACAGCGGAATAAAGACCAGGAAGCCGTTCGTCTCGTCCTGCAGCTCGCGCAGATGGATCAGATGTTTGATCCTGTCTTCCTTGGTTTCGATGGAGCCGTACAACATCGTCGTATGCGTGCGAAGTCCCAGTTCATGCGCCGTGCGGTGAACGTCCAAATACTGCGATACGTCGGCCTTGTCGACGCGCATCTTCTTGCGATAATGATCGGACAAAATCTCCGCGCCTCCGCCCGTAAGCGATTCGAGTCCGGCTTTCATGAGCTCCTGCAGCACTTCTTTGTAGGTCAAGCCGCTGATGCGCGAGAAAAAGTCGATTTCGGCAGCGGTGTAAGCCTTAAGCGTCACTTCGGGGAAGCGTGCTTTCAGCGCCTTAAGCGAATCGACGTAATATTGGAAAGGAACATGGTTGTTATGGCCGCCTACTATGTGGAATTCGCGAACACCAGGGTGGAAGTGCTGCTCGACGTAAGCGATCATCTCTTCTCCGCTCAACGTATAGGCGCCGGGATCTCCCTCGTCTTTGCGGAAGTTGCAGAACGCGCAATGGGCCTCGCAGACGTTGGTGAAATAAAGGCTCATGTTCTCGATGAAATAAACCTTCTTGCCGTTTTTGCGAAGAGCGACTTCGTTGGCGAGTTGTCCAATCGTCAGCAGGTCGTCCGATTGATATAAGAAAACGCCGTCTTCTAACGATAAGCGTTGTCCATGACGCACTTTCTCGATGATGGACAGCATATGGCTCTCTTGTGATGGTACGATAACGTTCATGGCGAAACCTCCTAGACCCCGCATCTCGGATCGCTTGGGCGTTAACCCCGCGAGCCGGGGGATCGACTATAGTTGCTTTTGCTTGGAAATAGGTTTGTGAAAAAAATAACATACATTTGCATCAGATTTTCTGTAACCATTATAAACCTCACACGTAGCAGGGGCAACATAAAAAAACTTTGCGGCCCCATAATAGAATTTTTAAGTTTCATGGTTTATAACGGTTTTCTCATTTCCACGGAACAAACCTTGAGCATCGCGGCTGACTGGAGTATACTATGGATAAGTAAGTGAATGGAGGGATGAGGCATGATCACGATCAGCGAGCTTGCGTCCGAGAAGATAAAGGATATGATGGAAGAGGAAGCAACGCCTGGATTGTTCTTGCGCGTAGGCGTCAAGGAAGGCGGATGCAGCGGCTTCTCTTACGGTATGGGCTTTGACGACGAAGTGAACGACGGCGACCAAAGGTTGGAGTCGGGCGGCATTCAGGTCGTCGTGGACGCCGATAGCGTTAAATATTTGCACGGCCTGGTCATTGATTTCAAGGAATCCGCGATGGGCGGCGGCTTCACGATCGAGAATCCGAACGCCAGCGCGACTTGCGGCTGCGGTTCGAGCTTCCGCACGGCGACCGATGCGGGCAAGCCGGCCGAAGCCGGAGAGTGTTAATCGGGGATTAACGGATCAACGAACGACGGTTGGTTTCCGCGCATAGGCGGAAATTCGGGACTGCCGAAAATGATGGCCTTTCTGAAGGACTAGTCTCGAACTATTCCTTCAGGGAGGCTTTTTGTTTTGACAGGCGCGACCCGCGATATATTTCGCCCAGAACGGCATTATAATGAATGGAGCGGAATTCGAACCGCCTCTACCCTATTTTCGGAACAGGATGAATGCATATGATACGGCCTTTCAGCCTCAGCGTCCGCGACTTCCGCGCGCTCTATAAGAAGCTGCTGGTCTTCGAATATTTGTTTATGCTGATGACCAGCTTCGTGATTCTACCGCTTCTGAACTACATATTCAACAAAGTGATGTCGGTGCTTGGCACCGGCTCGCTGCTTAATAACGACGTCTATAGGCTTGGTTACAGCTATGAGGGAGTCAGCGGCCTTATCGTAATCGGCGTTATCGCGTCGTTTGTCCTTTTTATCGAATTCGGAGTCGTCATCACGATCGCGCAGAAACATTATTTTGGCAGGCAGGTACTGATCGCGGACTCGTTATGGACGACGCTGGGACGAACGCCGCGCCTATTCGGCTTCGGTCTTGTCCAGCTCGTGTTCTTTTTGCTTGTCCTTATTCCTTTCGTCGATTCGCCGCTGTCAGCGGCCTTCTATCGGTTGTTCAACGTGCCGATTTTCCTGGATACTCGCGTATTTAACGCTTCGCAGCTGATGATCGGGTTTTATGCCCTGCTGCTATTAGCGACGATCTATACGGTGCTGAGGTGGATATTCGTCCTGCACTTCATCGTGCTGGAAGGACAGTCCATTACCGAAGCGATCCGCAGCAGCTTGGCCTTGACGAAGGGAAAGCGGGTGCGCCTGTTCGTTAACCTGTTCTTGCTCAACGGCGTCGTGCTCGGACTCGGCTTCGGCATCATCACCCTCGTCTCCTACTTGCCGGAGTGGATCGACAATAACGTGCTTAAGCTGTTTTCAGATCATTACACGCTGACCCTATCGACGGTGCTCGCTTATATGTTTACGCTGCTTGTTCTACCGTTTAATCTGATCTATCTGACCCGGCTCTATTACGATTACGGCATGCGGTTCGGCATCGACGCGGAAGATCGGCTGAAGCTTGCGCGCAGTCCGATACTGGGTCGATTGGAACGGCGTGCGACAGCCTTGCTTGCCGGCGTAAAGCGAAAGCGCGCGGTCTACGTTACGCTAGCCGTCGTTTATCTTTGCCTGGCTTTGCTCGTCAGTTATTCAACGAACGACAACCTCGTGTACGCCAAGTGGGGCGTGCTCGTGTCCGCGCATCGAGGAGACAGTACGGAGGCTCCGGAAAATTCGCTGCAATCCGTCCGTACGGCGATACAGAAAGGCTATCAGTCGGTAGAGCTGGACGTGCAGCTTACGCGCGATGGAACGGTCGTGCTGCATCATGACTATCAACTGCAACGAATGGCCGGCGTCAAACAAAAGGTGAGCGACCTAACCTACGAGGAGCTGTCGCGCCTAAGCATCGGAACGTACGAGATTCCGCCCGAACTGGCGGAGAGCGGGGAAACGGAGGAAGGGAAAGCGGGAGAGATCGAGATCGTCCGCATCCCGCTGCTGTCCGAGGTGCTCGCGGAGGCGCAGGGGCAGATCAAGGTGCTGCTCGATCTGAAGCCCTACGGCGACGGGGAGGAGCTGGTACGCAAGGTCGTCGCGCTGGTCGGCGCCTTCGGGATGGAGGAGGACGTGTACATCCAGTCGTTCGACAGCAAGGCTCTCTCCTTGATCCGGTCGCTTAATCCGGACATCAGAATCGGTCAAATTTTATATTTTGCCCTAGGGGATTTGACGACGATCGACGTCGACTTCTACACGATCGAACAAGTGATGCTGACCGACAAGCTGGTCGACGAAGCCCATCGAAACGGACGGGAAGTATGGGTGTGGACGGTGAACAGCAGCCGCAATATGAAGGAAGTGCTGAAATATCGGATCGACGGAATCATTACCGACTATCCGGCGCGGGCGCAGACGTTGGTCGAGCTCAACCTGTAATCAATCCGGCATGCAAAGGAACGTGAATCGCCGTGTACAGAATATTTATCGTGGAAGACGATGACAAAATCGCGACCATCTTGAAAGGCCGCATGGAGCAATACGGTTACGAGGCGGCCGCGGCAACGGACTTTCGGGATTTGATGCCGCAGCTTGAAGCTTTTGAACCCCAGCTCGTGCTGCTGGACATTAACCTGCCGTATTTCGACGGCTATTATTGGTGCCGCCAAATTCGGAAGCAATCCAGCGTTCCCATTATATTCATCTCCGCCCGCTCGGGGGAAATGGATCAGGTGATGGCAATCGAGAACGGCGGCGACGATTACATTACGAAGCCGATCGCGCTGGAATTGCTGATGGCCAAAGTAAGAGGCGCCTTAAGAAGGGTATACGGCGAATACGCGCCGCAGCCATCGGCCGCGACCAGCGGCGCTCATGCTCAGCCTTCCGGAGGCTCGATCGAGAATGCGGCCGAGATAACGGCGGGCGGACTGAAACTATATTTAAGCCGCAACGAAGCGGAATGGAACGGCAGCCGGGTCGAGCTCACGAAAAACGAATGTTTGCTCGCGGAGTGTTTGATCCGCAGACCGGGTCACGTCATTCCCCGCGAGCAACTGCTGGAGGCGCTGTGGGACGATGTGCAGTTCGTCGATGACAACACGTTGACTGTCAACGTCACAAGACTGCGCAAGAAGCTGGAGGAGCTGGGGCTTCCCAAAGCGATCGAGACGATAAGAGGCCAGGGCTACAAGCTGTCTATGGACGAGATGGGGGAGCCGCGTCATGCGTAAAGAGGCAGAAACGGCCAAACAAGGGGGAGAAACCGGCGGCAGAGGGATGTTTGGCATATTTCTGCGGGACAGGCTGCTCCCTATCCTATGCATCGCGCTTGTAGGCACGCTTGCCGTAAGCATGCTGCTGCTAGAGAGACGGCGTTATCCGGGCATGGTGGAGTCCGGCACGATCTATTATTTTATCTTGTTGGCCGTGATCGCGGTTGTCGTCTGGCTTGGCGCGGATTATGCGAGACAGCGGTATTATTATAGGCAAGTCGTCGAAGCGATGGGACGTACCGACGAACTGCAAGCGACGGCCATCGTGCAATCGGCCGTGACCGGCGAGCAGCGCGTGGCGATGGAACTGCTGCAAGAGCAGCATAACGCGTTTCTTAAGGAGCTAAGCCGTTATCGGCGCAATCAAGAGATCCACAACCACTTCGTGCTGCAGTGGGTGCATCATATGAAGACGCCGCTGTCGGTTATCCACCTGCAGATGCAGGACGGGGAGGAGCGGGGCTGGAGGACGGAGCAGGAGCAGCGCGCGATGGCGGACAGCATTCTCGAAGAGGCCGACCGTCTGACGCGAGGGCTCGAGATGATGCTGAACACGGCCCGGATGGGCA
>JAQSXN010000400.1 GCA_029256665.1 Paenibacillus sp. | reverse complement strand
CCCGAATATAAACCCGATGCCGCCGCCGATCGCGAGACCCGTGAACGCCCTCTGCGTGCTGATCCAAATATGTCCAAGCAGCTGGCCGTTCTCGATGACGGCGTACCCGGCCTGCGCGACCTTGATCGGAGTCGGGAGCGTGCGCGTCGCAATAATGCCGAATTGGCCGAGCAACTGCCAAATGACCAGGACGAGTATTGGGACGATCCAAGGAACGATTCTGCTATTCTGCAGCTTGCGAAACCTGTTCATGACGTTCTCCTTCCGTCGACCCGCCGGCTGAGGCGGCAGGCGCAAGACGTCTGTTGTGGGCGATGATTTCGCCTGATGCCTCTACGGCGGCCCGCCCTGCCTCCTGCCGATTCTTGAGGGGAAGCAACGGGAACAGCAGCTCTGCCGTTCGATATGCCTCTTCCAAATGCGGATAGCCGGATAAAATAAACTTGTCGATGCCAAGGTCGGCATACTCCCGAATGCGGGCGGCTACCGTCTCGGGATCACCGACAAGAGCCGTCCCCGCCCCTCCGCGCACGAGTCCGATCCCCGCCCATAGGTTAGGCGATATTTCCAGCGAATCGCGGCTGCCTCCATGAAGCTGCGACATCCGCTTTTGCCCTACGGAATCGTATCTGGCGAACGTCTTCTGGGCTTCTTCGATCATCCGCTCGTCGATGCGGCTAATGAGCTGCTCCGCCGCCGCCCAAGCTTCTTCCTCGGTTCCCCGGACGATGACGTGCAGCCGAATGCCGAATCGCACCGTTCTGCCCTTCGCTTGCGCGCGCCTTCGCACGTCCTCGAGCTTGCGCGCCACTTCCGCGGGAGGCTCCCCCCAGGTCAGGTAAGCATCGATATGCTCTGCCGCGATTTCTTGCGCCGCCTCCGACGATCCCCCGAAATATAACGGAGGATAGGGTTTCTGCAACGCGGGGAACAATACTTCCCCTTCCTCCGCGCGAAGGAACTTCCCGTTGTACGTTACCTTCTCTCCTTGCATCAGCCGCCGCCATACCTCGAGAAACTCGCCCGTCTGTTCATAACGCTCGCCGTGCGAGAGGAACAGGCCGTCTCCTGCCAGCTCGTGCGGATCGCCTCCCGTGACGACGTTGACGAGCAGTCTTCCCTCGGATAACCGGTCAAAGGTAGAGGCCATTCTCGCGGCCGTCGACGGCGACATCAGCCCCGGACGAACGGCGACCAGAAATCTCAGCCGTTTCGTGGAAGAGATAAGCGAAGAAGCGGTCACCCAAGCATCCTCGCATGCTTTGCCCGTAGGCACCAATACTCCTTCAAAGCCGAGCCTGTCGGCCGCTTGGGCGATCTGCCTCACGTAATCATAGTCGACCGCCCGCGCGCCCTCCGACGTTCCCAAATATTTGCCGTCCCCATGCAAGGGGAGAAACCAGAACAGTTCCATCTATACGCACGCTCCCAATCCCGAGTGGGACATGTCTTTTATTTAATAACCGCTTCGCTTACGTCGATTTTGTTCGGAATGAGCTCCAGACCGTGGAATACGTCCGCGATCTTTTGCTGCGCTTCGACGATGTCGTCCGTAATCGGTTCGACGCCGTATCCGCGATTCGTGAGCGCTTGTTTAATGGAAGGCAGGTCAAGCTCCAGCGCGGGAGCAAGCAGTTCGGCCAACTCTTCTTGATTGTTCTTCGCCCAATCGTCGGACGCCTTAAGCTCTTCCAGCACGACGTCCACCGCATCCTTATGGTTCTCGGCCAGATCTCTGGAAGAAATATAGAATTCATGGTTAGATACAAGCCCTTCCCCATCCGCAAGCACTCTCGCTTTGGTCGCGATCTGCGCCGCCGAATAGAACGGCTCCCAGATGACCCATGCGTCCACGCTGCCGCCCTCGAACGCGGTGCGGGCATCGGCCGGAGGCAGAAACACAACCTCGATGTCGTTGTACGCAAGCCCTTCCTTCTCCAAATATTTAACCAGCAAATAATGGACGTTGGAGCCTTTGTTGAGCGCGACTTTCTTTCCTTTCAGATCGGCGCCAGATTGAATCGGAGAATTCTCCGGCACCAGAATTGCCTCGGCTTTGGGGCTTGCCGGCGAATGTCCAAGATAGACTAGCGGCGCGCCAGCGGCTTGCGCGAAGATCGGCGGCGCTTCGCCCACGTTGCCGAAGTCGATGCTGCCTACGTTAAGAGCTTCTAGCAGCTGCGGACCTCCCGGGAATTGCGTCCATTCGACCTTGTAGCCGATTTCCCCTAGCTTCTCCTCCAGTCCGCCTCTTTCTTTCAGAATGTTGACCGAAGCGTACTTCTGATACCCGATTCGGACCACTTTATCCCCGCCGCCGGACGAGCCTTCTTCTTCCTTGCCGTTGTTGTTCGCAGCGCAACCTGCAATCAACGCGGTCGTAAGAGCAATAATCAGCGCGACCCACCCAATTCGTTTCATCTCTCCACATCCCCTTCACCCATTAAACTGATAATTCCTAGTGATTTAATAAGATTTAACATTTCGAAATTACCACCTCGGCTTCCCGCCTGTCAATCGTTTGACGGCAGATGAGGAACAGTGAGGAGCAATGACGAATATCGCCAAATCATTCCAGCTAATCATTGAAACGAAAGCATCCATCCTGTATTATATAATTATTCCTATGCGTATAGTAAGAATTATAATCGGGACAGAAAATCGAGGTGCATGCCATGACAAGACAGCGACTTAATCTGCTCAATGTTCATGAAGCGACGGAGTTGCTCGGCATCAGTCGGGCAACCTTCGATCGTTGGCGCAAACATAAAAATCTTCCTTATACAAAGATCGGAAAAGAGATTCTGGTAGACAAATCGGCACTGGAGAAATGGATTCAAATCCAGGGGCATGCCGGCGAGCCCCAAGACTCGGCGGCTTCCGAACGGATCGTGACGATTGGTTACCAGAGCGGAGCCGCCCTTCTGTGGAGTTCTCTAATCATGAAGAAGCTTGGGTGGTTCGAAGAGGAACTGAGGAAGGTGAGTCCTTCCCGCTCCTATCAGGTACGGTGGGTTAACGCGCCGAGCGGCATCGAGCTCGTCGAGGAATTGATCGCCGGCCGCGTGCAGATCGCGTCGGTCGGCGATTTCCCCATGGCCGCCGCCCATGCGCTTAGCGGGATCCTGCCCGGCTTCAAGCCGCTGCTGCTTGCCTTCGACGGCAAAGCAGGCGACGGGAACGGCATCTCGCTTGTCGTTCCTTCCGGCCGCGGCGCATCGCATGAGACGATTGCGCCCGAAACCGTCGTACCCACCGTCGGCCAGTCCAGCGCTTCTTATCGGCTGCAGGAATGGATGAAGGAGAGCAAGCTCTCCTTTCAACCGCTTCCCAAGCGCGGAATGGGCGACTGCATGAACAGCCTGCTCGAAGGCACCGCCGGCGCCGCGATGTTATGGGAGCCCTATCTGAGCTGGGCTCAGTCTCTCGGCGCGTGCGCTCCGCTTGCCGGCGGGGGAATCGGGGCCGATTACTTGACCGGTCTTATGGCGGACAGCCGCTGGGCGAACGCGCATGAGGACGTTGTCATCGCCTATTTGAAGGCGCATTTGAGGACTCATCGCTATATTCGCTCCCACCCCGCCGAAGCCGCCGCTCACGTGCAAGACGGCAGCGGGTTTCCGGCAAGCCTCGTTCATCGGGTGCTCGGCGGCATCCGTTGGGACGCGTCCGTCTATAGCAGGGATTTGCTAACATTGAAGCAGCTTGGGGCGGATCACTCCGGCTGGCCATCCATCGGCGCAGGAACAGGAGCTTCCGTCCCGTTTTGCCACTATTACTTGCACGAAGCCGCGCAAGCGCTGCGCCTCCCCCTGCTGCCCGACGTTCCGCTGCCGGGACGGTGGGGCGACGACTGGACTTATTAACGCTCATCCTTTCCTCTCTATAACGCAGCAAAAAACCGGGAGCATGGTTTGCTCCCGGTTCTCTTTTTGTTGCCTATTCTACTATTCTACGAATGCGGCAACGATCTTTGCGATCTCCGCGCGGGTGATCGTGCCTTGCGGATTCAGCTTGCCGTCAGGCAAGCCTTCCACGATGCCGGCCTTGGCCAGAGCCGCGATGGCCTCTTGCGCCCAGTCGGATACGTCCGCGCTGTCGTCGAAATTCGGGGTGGATCCGCTTGCCTCAGGCAGCGAATCCTTCATCGCGCGATACAGGAGCACGAAGGCTTCCTCGCGAGTCATCTCTTTGTCAGGCTTGAAGCTGCCGTCCGGGAAGCCCGTCGCGATGCCGGCTTCGCTCAGCGCGTTCACGTACGTGCTGTACCAAGCGTCGTCCGCAACGTCGTTGAAGCCTTGCGGCGAGCCGGACTCTTCAAGACCAAGCAGCCTGTACAGAACGGCCATGTATTGCGCGCGCGTCATCTCGCTGTCCGGCTGGAAGCTGCCGTCCGGCATGCCTTCGAGAATCTTTTTACCGGCCAGCTTGTTGATCGGCTCGGATGCCCAGTGACCGTTCACGTCCGAGAACTCGGGCGCCTCCGGCGTTGGCGTTGGCGTCGGTTCCGGTGTGGTTGTTGGCGATGGCGATGGTGATGTCGATGGCGTTGGCGACGGTGTAGGTGTTGGCGTCGGGTTAACAGGAATATACTCGCCCGGGTTAGACAC
>JAQSXN010000399.1 GCA_029256665.1 Paenibacillus sp. | reverse complement strand
AAACATCGATATACGGAACCGCGATTTCGATCTGCTCCGCGCTCATGATTTCGCTGACCGAGATCATTCCCGTCCGGTCGGCGACCTCCTTCATGAGCCGCAGTCCTTCCTCGCCCAATCCTTGAAAATCGTAAGGGGATGTCCGAGGTTTGTACGCGCCTCCGCGCAGCCATTGCAAGCCCGCTTGCTGCATCGCTTCGGCTACGACAAAGAGCTGTTCCCTGGATTCGATCGAGCAGGGGCCCGCGATCAGCACATGGGAGCCGCCTCCTATCGTCCCGTTTTTGACGCGGATGACCGTATTATCGGATTTGCTTTGGCGGCTGACAAGCAGCTTGCGTCCCGTCAGTCCGCTTTTTTTCCCTTCTTGACTCATGCCGCTGTCCCCTCTCTTTGGCCTATCTTTGCCTCTTTTCACTTACAGCTTCTGAATATAGACCGGTTTTGTCGAGGGCGTGTTATCGATAAGCGCTGCCCGGTCCAACAATTTGCGATGCTCCATCAAATCGACGGTAACCCTAACGCCTAGCCGCTCCGTCAAAGCTTGACGGAATCGTTCGGCCGTCGTCACGTCGCTGCCATACGCATCCAGCATGACATGCAATCCGCCCGCTTGTTCCATAACCTTCCAGGCAACCGGCACGGGCTTCAGCGCGTACACCGCCTCTTGTACATCCCATGAGTCCAGCACGACATTCCCGAACGTGAGCCGCTCTCTCCCTCTGCCATAATGGCGAATCGCGCTGCCTGCGCGTCCGCACGGACATTGGATGGCATGCAGCGAGATGACGTCGCCATTCCAATATCTGAGAAGAGGCGAGCCTTGGTGCGAAAGCGTCGTGACGGCCGCGAAGCCCCTTTCGCCTTCCCCCGCCGCCGTCGCTCCGTCTTCCCGGAGCGCCTCGATCCAGTAATCCCGATCCGCGACGTGCAAGGCGCCGCGGCTGCACGCGGCTGCGATATTGGAGGTTTCCGTTGAGCCAAACAAATTATAGACGGGCACGCCCCATAACGCTTCGATATGGCTCTTTCGCCGATCGCCAAGCAGCTCGCCCGCCACGATGATGGCTCGAAGCGCCGGATAATCGGCAGCGGGCGCGCCTCCTAATAACCTGGAGCACTCCGCCAGAAGCTCCATCTCTCTCGGGAGACCCGCCATCACCGTCACGCCGAGCTTCCCTACCAACTCCAGCACGCGGGGATACGGCGTGACGACCGTGCGGCCGCTGGCCGGTACGATACCCGCGCCCGTCTGATTGGCTGCTTGCTCCATCAGGAAAGCGGGCAGCGCAAGCGCGTACGGGAAACGTACCAGAATCAGATCGTCGGCGTTCAGATCGGCTCCGCATGAAGCAAGCTGCATCCCTCCCGCGGCAAGATCCGCTTGCGTGAACCAGGATGCGGACGGCTCGCCGCTGGTGCCGGTAGATTCGAAGTATCGGGCAACTTCGCGAACGGACACGGCAAGATGGCCTGTCGCTCCCGCTGCGCGCAGATCGTCTTTGGTAGTCAACGGCAATTCGCCGATCCGGGTCAGATCGAACGTTTGAAGCGGGTAATTCGACAGCTTATCCCGGTACAGCTTCGAGTTCGGAAGTCGGGCCAGCATAGCCTTAAAACGCTTTTCTTGCTCATCATGGTTGCCGTCGGCAACGGTCATAGGCGCACCTCCCTTCTTGCTTGAAATACTTCTTCGCTTACCCGAGGACCCGAGTCGCCTTGCCATAGGTGCGCGGAATGTCATGCCGAATCGTGACTTCGACTTCGATGCCGATTCGGGTTGCCATATGGCTCTTGATTTTCGCGGCGAGCTGCTCGTCGCTCAGCGTAGTCCGAAACGGCTCTGCTTCGATCTTCAGTCCCTCATTGGGCAGAGGGATCAAGTGATACCACATGCCAACCTCCGGAATCTCGAGCAGAAACTGCTCCAGCACGAACGGCGAATAGGCTTCGCCATCCAGCGTAATCATGTTCTCCATTCGCCCTCTCAGCTGAAGCACATCCATCGTAATGCCGCATGTGCATGCGGAACGCTGCAGAAAACCGATATCGCCGCTGCGATAACGGATCATCGGCATTGCTTCGCGCAGCAGCGTCGTCACGACGATTTCACCTGACTTGCCGTATGGCAGTATAAGTCCGGTATCGGGATCGACGATCTCGACTTTGACATGGCCTTCGGCTACGTGATAACCGCGATGCTGGCTGCATTCCACCGCGACGACTCCGCATTCGGTCGAGCCATAGAAGAAGGACACCTCGCAGCCCCACCACGTCTCGAGCCGCTGACGGAAAGAGTTGGAGCAGCCCTCTCCGGTCAGAATGATCTTGCGAATGGGGATATCTTCGCCGATCTTGATGCCGCAGCGTTCGCTCTCTTCCGCAAGCAAGGCGGCATAGGACGGCGTGGTCGCCAGAACGGTAGCTTGAAATTCCTTCATGAGCTCGAGCGACTTATCGATCGGCGCCATGTACCCTCCCTTGCCTAGAGACAATACCGCCGTCCCGAAAGCGAATTGAAAGAGTCTTTGGAAGCCCAGACCCGGCAACGCGAATTCGTAAGGCAGCGCGATGGCCGCCACGTCGCCTTCGGTCTCCTTGAAGAGCTCCGTATACTTCGGCAGCAAGTCGTAGACGTATTGATCGGCGAGCGAATAAGCCGTATAGATCGGCTTGCCGGACGTTCCGCTCGTCAGATGAACCTGGCCGATTTCCTTGGGATGGACGCACAGCAGCTTCTCCTTGTCGCCTCTAATCACGTTTTTGTTCAGCATCGGAATCAAGGCAAGCTCATCCAGATTGCCGATCTCCGGAGACTCGAATCCGTTCGTCTCGAGCTGCGACCGATAATATCGGTTATGATGCCAAACATGATTCAGCGTCGCGTTAATGGCTTGCAACTGATAATGTTCGATCTCTTGTCTCGGCAACTTCTCGATCGTTTGATCGCCTTCGTCCAACCGCTCGAAAAATCCGGCGAACTTCTCGAGATGCGAATGATGCTCATCCATAACAACTTTCATCTTGTGAGTCTGCGTTCTCATTTGGCTCCTCCTTCCTTGATCACTCTATTAACAAATGCAAAGGTTGATAGACTTGACTCGGACAAGGGTACATTTTCTGAAAAGTGAGTCTATTATCCCAATCGCAAAGCGGCAAACCTACATATGGTATCTAGGAATCGACGTTCGGAACAAGATGGAGGAGGTTGATAGAATGGCGAATGGAAGCCAGCTGGATAAGCTGTTGAAGGAAGCCAAAAAGCAGCTGGAGGATGGAATCGATGGGGACAAAAAGGCGGTTCGCGGCGCTAACATGAAGCTGCTGCGACTTCGCGAAACCAATCCCGGCAACGCGCTCGTCTTAGCCTATTACGGCAGCTCGCTCGCGTTGCTGGCGAGGGATGCGGTGAAATTATCGGAGAAGGAAGAGAAGGCGAACGAAGGGTTGGAGGCCTTAAACCGGGCCGTGCAGCTGTCGCCGAACCATAAGGAGATTCGAATGCTGCGGGCAAGCGTTTGTCTGCGATTGCCGGACGATTATTTCGGGTCGCTCGCCATTGCGATCGAAGACTTTACTTACTTGCTGGATCGTCATGCGGAGCATGCGGGCTATCTCGCCCCCAAACAATTGAAAGAAGTCGCGAGTCATCTGGCAACGGCTTACCGTGAAGCCGGCATGTCCGCGAAGGCGCTCCAAACGGAACAGCGTTTCTCTAATGGGAAAAAGTAACGGCGGCTCGCATGGATAAAAAAACGAAGCGAATCAGAAACAATTCGCGCGGAAAGGAAGGAACACATTTGATCCAATATGTAAATGTGGATGTCGCCATGGTGTCCGGTTCGTCCAGCTCGACGGACCCCCGATTCCAGCAAGCCGTCAATCTTCACATGGAAGGTGTCAAAGGCAGCGCCTCAGCCGCTCTGGAGGCGAATCGGCAGTTGGAGCTGCTACGGAAGAGTTACCCTGGCGATCCGGTCGTGACCGCTTATTATGGCAGCACGTTGATTCTCGTCGCAAGGGATAAAGCGAAGACGCTGGAGAAAATGCGATTATCCAACGCCGGCATGAAGCTCCTCGACGAGTCGGTTGCCGCAAGTCCTCATAACGCGGTTATCCGGCTGCTGCGCGGCAAAAACGCGCAGCAGCTGCCCGAGCGTTACTTCCAGCGCACTAGAACGATGATCGAAGATTATACGTTTCTGCTCGAGCAGCATCTTCGGGGCGGCGCGTTGCCAAGCACCGTCACCTATGCCGAGCTGGTGCAAGAGCTCGGAGAAGGGTTCGCGCGGATCGGTAGAAACCAGGAGGCATCGGAGCTTTGGACCCGGCTGGAGCGTCTTAACGGCGATCCCGCCCGATCGAGTCTGCTGAAGCAAAAGCAAACGGAGCTTGTCGGCAAGCCCGCCGTCGAGACGATAGCCAACGACAATCCGTTCAACGGGCTGATCGAAGCTAGCCGGACGGTTGGAGCGGTGCTTGTCGAATGGTCGGGCGGAGGAAAAAAGGGCAAAAAATCCAAAAAAACCTAAAAACTGAATCGAAAAAACGAAAGGGAATACGAAAAGAAAAACAATAAGAAAAACGAAAAGAAGAACGACAAAAAGGAAAAGAAAAAACAAA
>JAQSXN010000398.1 GCA_029256665.1 Paenibacillus sp. | reverse complement strand
ATATCCAATGGTGGGTTGGAGTAGCTGCGGCGGCGATTGAGTATGAAATTTCATATCCAATGGTGGGTTGGAGTAGCTGGGACGGCGGTTGGGTATGAAATTTCATATACGTTGCGCGCTTTATTGACTAACCTCCTGATCACACTGTTGCGTGACAATCGTTCGCGTGTTTGGCCGGCGCATGAGGCGTGGCCAGCAAGCGTTATTTTAAAACTTTTTTGGACGCGTGACAAAAGCAGAGTCGTTCGGTTGTGTTAGTAGTGAAGGGGGGGACACAGGGGTGCAAAATTCAACTGAGCGAGGAGAAGCGGTTCGCCTGGCCGTCATAACCCATTCGGATACGCTGATCAAGGTCGCCTTCTCTTATCTCAAAAATATGTCGGATGCGGAGGAAGTCGCGCAGGATGTATTTCTGGCCTACTTGCAGACCGCTCCCGTCTTCGTCAGCGACGAGCACGAGAAAGCGTGGCTTATTCGGACTACCATTAACAAATGCAAGAACCGCCTAAAGTCGGGTTGGTTCAGCAAACGCACGCCAATGCCGGACGAGCTTGGCGATCTGACGCGGCAGGAGTATACGGTTCTTCAGGATGTGCTCGCTCTGGATGAGAAGTATCGGATTCCCATTCACCTGCATTATTACGAAGGCTATTCGCTAGAGGAGATTGGGGAAATTCTGCACGCCAAACCGGCGACCGTCGGAACCTGGCTGGCTCGCGGACGCAAGATGCTCAGAAGCGCGATAGGAGGAGGGCAGGCATGAAGAAACCAAGCTACAAGGAGGCATTATCCAAGCTGAAGATGAGCGAGGACTTTAAGGATCGTACAATTGCGATGTTGGAGCGGGAACAGCGGAAGATGGAAGAACAACAATCTAAAGGAGCGATTACGATGCATACAGCCAATCAACCCAAACGGAACAAATGGACGGCATGGACGGTAGGCGTAGCGGCATGTGCCGTGCTCGCGGTAGGCATTGTGGCTTTTAACGGAAACGATGGCAGCGCCGTGCCAACGCCGGGACCGGGTAGCGGGGTAGTGGATACGCAGCAACCGGCGCCTCCGACGACAGGCAAGGCCCAAGTAAATATCGACGGCGTTATCGAGGAAGTCGGAGCCGACGGCAAAAGCTTCCGCATAGGCGAGCTTTGGGTGACCGTCACGGACGAAACCTTATACGGAATCCCCGGTTCTACCGCGCCGGATGCTTCCGAACAGCTGGTCAGCAAAGAATTTAAAGTCGGCAACACGGTATCCGGCTTCACTTCCGACGACGTGGCCAGCGGCAAAGTAACGGCCGTTCGGATCTACAACAACTTCTAATTCATAAGCGCGGACTCTAGTCCGTACCGCAAACAAACCTCTTCTTCGACGAAGACGACCCTGTCGGGGCTCTTCGATCGCGGATGAGGTTTGTTGGGTTTAAAGGTGTAAAAGTGTTAAGACGAGGCTTTGATCGGCTGCACGACTTCCGACTTCGGGCTCGTCATCTGGCTGCTGCCGTTAAACACGCCGCCGGCTTCGATAATGAGCGACGCCGCCGTAATGTTGCCATTTAGTATGCCCGTAGAACTGATCGTCAACTTGCCGCGCGCTTCGACATCTCCGTTTAGCTGCCCTGCCAATACCAGATCGCGAGCGATGATGTTGGAGTTCGCCACGCCGTTTTCTCCGATAATGACATCGCCGCTCGACGTAATATCGCCGATTATGCTTCCCTCGATGCGGATGCTCGCTTCCGTCCGAATCTTGCCCTCGAAGATCGTGCCTTCTCCGATGAGCGTATCGGTCGTATCCGGATTGATTTTGCCGGGGCCGGGTTTGCTCTTGAACATTACGATTCACGTTCCTCTCTGTCTTCTCGAATGTAAGGCATGGGATCGACATGATTGCCGTTCACGATAACCTCGTAGTGCAGATGAGGCCCCGTGCTGCGTCCCGTGTTGCCAAGCTCGCCGATAAGCTGGCCCTTCTTGACCTTGTCGCCGACGTTCGCGAGTCGCTCGTTCAGATGAAGATAACGGGTTTCGATGCCTCTTCCGTGATCGATCATTATATTGTTGCCTTGGGGATATGTACGTTCGGATAAGGTCACGACGCCGTCAGCAGCGGCATAGATGGGATCGCCCCGGTTGCCGCCGATGTCCAGTCCCGAGTGCAGGGCGGAGCGGCCGGAGATCGGATCGCGCCTGATGCCGAAGGTGGACGTAATCTTGCGATTATCGGCCGGCCAGATCGATGGCGTAATATCTAATATCTGTTTATATTTCAAAATAGCGGCTTTGGTCGACTCTAGGCTAGGTTTTAATTCGTCTATTTGAGCGGAGAGCTGGTCGAATTGCTGTTTGGTGTCGGCTGGAAGCGAAGCTTCTTCCGTCGTCGCCGGCAGATCGATTTCCTCGCCGCCTTGACCGCCCTCGCCTAAAGGCACGCTCTCTGCCGAGGAGATGGTCACGTCGGTTGCTTGGATGCCGGCGATCTCCTGCAGCTGCTTCTCCAATTGCGAGATTTCGACCATCTTCGTTTCGATTTGTTCGGCTTGCGCCGTTAATGCGGACAGATCGGCTTCGAGCGTGGCGATTCGATCGTTCTTGCCTTGGAGCGATTGCTCGTAACCGGATGCGGAAGCATCTAGCCGACCTTCCAGTTTGGCGATTACTGACGCGCTGTTGCTGAATAGAATTACAAATAAGGCTGCGCAGATGGAGATCAGCGCAATAACCGAAGGCACGAGTATCAATAGGTATCCGCGTAACCGTATGCGTCGCACGGACTGATTCGCCTCGGGGATGATGACGAAAGTAAATTGTTTGGACAACCGCTTCATGGGTATTTGGGCCTCCTACCACATTCCTAGTCATGCTCAACCCCGTTAATTCGACGCGCGGAGAAGAAAACCCTTTTTTTCGGCAAAATATTCCTAACGGCGCCAGCTTCGGTCGATCGACGACGGCCGAGGTTCAGAGGATGGTTTGACAGTGTTCGACGATGATTGCCAAGGGTGCTATAATGTGCGGAGAATGGGAATTTGTTTAACGAACGGAAGGCAGGTGTTTCATCGAATGTTGAAGTGGGATGGACATACGCATACGCGCTTCTGCTATCACGGCAGCGATGCGCCGCAGGAGTTGTATTTGGACAGGGCGGTGGAGCTTGGCTTCCAGCGCTACACGATCAGCGAGCATCCGCCGTTGCCGGCGAATTGGATCGACGATGCCAAGCTGATGGACGAGCTGGCGATGTCGATGGAGGAAATGCCGGAGTACTTGGCGTATGCCAAGGAGATGAAGCGGCGTTATGAAGGCAAGATCGAGGTTGCGGTCGGGCTGGAAATCGATTATTTGCCGGGAGCGGGCGAGTTCACGGATCGATTGGTCGAGCGCTTCGGGAGCGAGCTGGAGGATGTCGTGCATTCGGTGCATTATTTGCCGGGGATCGGTGGCATGCGCTGCATTGATTATACGGCGGACGACTTCCGCAAACATCTGCTGGCGTTTTATGGTTCGATGGACCGTGTCGCCGACGAATATTATAATCACGTGGAAGCGGCGATACGCGAAGCGGCCAAACTGCCGATGCGGAGGCGGATCGGTCATATCAACTTGATCGAGAAGTTTCGCACGGAGCTGCCGGAGATCAGCGAGTCGCTCATTCGGTCGCGACTGGAAGGTATCCTGCCGCTGCTGGAGTCGACCGGCGTCGGGATCGATGTCAATACGGCAGGCCTGCGCGTGGCGACATGCGGCAGGGCTTACGTGCCGGAGTGGTTCCTCGCGGCCTGCGTGGAGCGCGGCATCCCGTGCGTCTACGGCTCCGACTCGCATAAGCCGGAGCAGGTAGGCTTCGGATACGAGTGGTTCGAGAAAGCGATGACGCGTGGTTAAGCCGATTGGCGCCGAGGTTGGCGTTGCGGGCGTTGTCGTCAAGGCAGTGCCGGCTGATGACGCGGCGCTCGCTGGGTTAATTGAACGACTGGATGCGTATTTGGCGAGGCTGTACCCGGCTGACGAAATATTCGGCGTGGACTTCTCCGATCCCGCGACGCGGAACATGGCGTTTGCCGTCGCTTACTTGGACGGACGTCCCGTCGGCTGCGGCGGCATCCGGAGCCTCGACTCGGCTACCGCGGAGCTGAAGCGGTTCTACGTCGAGCCGGACGTCCGAAGAGCAGGGATCGCGGGCAGCGTATGCCGTTTCTTGGAGAAGCGTGCGGCGGAGCTTGGACATTCGCTTTTGCGTCTGGAAACGGGCGAGCCGCAATTCGAGTCGATACGCTTTTATAGCAAGCAAGGCTTTTATCCTATTGAACGGTTTGGCGAATACGTCCATTGCGAATCCAGCTATTGCATGGAGAAAAGGATAAGCCCGTAAGAGGAAGACGACGTCTTCCTCTTATGGGCTTGTTGCGCGCGCGGAGCCGTGCGGGAGGAGGGGCTTTGTCGGCGGGACCGACAAAGTCGCGGGATAAAGGCCGCTCGGCGGCTAGTTTGTCGGCGGGACCGACAAAGTCGCGCGCAAAAGGCCGCTCGGCGGCCAGTTTGTCGGCGGGACCGACAAAGTCGCGCGAAAAAGGCCGCCCGGCGGCTAGTTTGTCGGCGAGACCGACAAAGTCGCGCGCAAAAGGCCGCCCGGCGGC
>JAQSXN010000397.1 GCA_029256665.1 Paenibacillus sp. | reverse complement strand
TATCGCGGGATGATCCTTTGCGAGTCCGACGGCGAGCAGCCCTTGCAGCGCCATGCCGGTCCCGTGAACGTAGGCGATTCCCCATCTGCCGTACCAGCTCCCGTTCCGTTCTTGCCGCGACAGCACCCACTTCACGGAATCGTCCACCCATCGGTGCCCGATCGTCATATTGATTTCCTTGCCCACGAATTCCAGCACCCTGCTGGTGATGTCCACCGTAGAGGGATCGGATGCAATATCGGACTTGCCGTCGAAGGTGAAAAACAGATCCGTCACCGCGTTTCCCCGTCTCTCGAATGCCGGCCAACCACCGTCGTCGTTGCGCATCGCGAGCACGAAGTTCAGTCCCCGCTGCCAATTGGTTCTACCGTCCGGCAGTCGATTCAAGTAGGGACGGATCGCTCTTAGCGCCGCCACGCTGTCGTCCGCGTCGGGATAGATCGTGTTCACGTCCGAGAACCCCCATCCGCCCGGTTCGGTGTGCGGGCTTCTTCGGATCCAATCGCCGACTTTGGTTTGCTGTCTGGCAGCCAGATACAAAGCGGCGTTCTCAAGCGCCGTCGACGTATCGGACGATGGAAGCCCTGCTTCCCGCAGCGCGTAACTGATCATGGCGGTATCCCATATCTCGGACGAAGCCGTCTGAATCTGCGCGCGGTCTCTGCATTGCAGCGACAGAATCCCGTGCAGCAGACGGTCCATTAAAGGAGACTGCGCCGGCTCTTGCAATGCCATAAGCGCAAACGCCATCAGGATCGTAGAGGTCGAATACGTAAGCAGAGTGCCGTTTGGCTCCAGTCTCTCCAGCATAAATTGTTTGGCCTGCTCCAGCGCGTTCGGCGAACCGATAACCGGCAAGCTTTCCAGCGGAATAGCCGATAAAAACACGTTAAGCGCCGAAATCCACGTGTTATCGTTGGCGAACGTCCTCTCTCCTCCCTCGAACAGATCTCCCATATCCGGCATCCACTCGTTGCGCGCCGAGAATTGAAGATTCGACATGATCAACGTCGGGATGAGATGGACCCGGGCATGCCCGGATAACGAGAAGAGATCTAGCCCCGCTTGGGAGAAAAAGAGCTCCAGCGGCAGCCGCAGCTGCTTTGGCCACTCCGCCTGGCCGGTCGCGGCGAAAACGACCTGCGTCAGCAAGCTTTTGGCCTGGGAAAGCCCGCCCTTCGATCGAATATACTGCTTCGCCCGCTCCATCGGCGCATCCGTTCCTTTATAGAAGCCGGAGCAAAGCAGCGCATAATAAGCTTCCGCCGTCGCCTCCAGGCTTCCTTCTTCGTCGGGATACAGCTTCCATGAACCGTTCCGCTGCTGCAATGCGGCAATCCGAATGGCCAGCGGCCGAATGAAGGCATCGTCCTTCCGCCTTAGCGCCGTCAACAACACGATCCAATAACAATCCGTCGAGATCCCCGTGTCGAGACACAGTCGCCATGACCCGTCCGGCGATTGAACGGCCATCGCTCCCATCGCGAGCGTCCGAATCCCGTCCTTTATTTCATTGATGTCCATTTCCGGCTCATCCTTTACCCTTATCGTTGCTACATATATATGCGGGCATAGGCGGGGATAGGCTCGCGGACAGCTTCTTGTTGTTGCGCTCCATACCATGTATAATGAACACAACTGACGAAGAATGTCCGAACCAAGCGCAGATTGCGCAGCCTTTCTCGCCGAGAAACGGTCGCAAGCCACTTTGGGGCCATGACTTATTCGAAGGGATCGTATACAATTTTTACCTAATGCTTAATCCTTGGAGGAATATACAATGACAGCCGCAGCAAAACTCGGAAAGCAACTCATTTCCAACAAAGACTTCGAAATAGCGATCTCTAAAAAAGCTAAGGTAGACGTGATCCAAAACGGAATGCAAATCAGGCCTACTTCGGTCATCACCGGCTATAACGATGATGCGATCCGTATGTCCGATGGCAGCGTCATTCACAGAAACGCAAACTCCTTCTACATCCAATCCTAAGCTGAGCGTCGCCTGCGGAGACCGATTACATTCGGTCTTTTTTTTGTTCCATGACGCGCCCCATCTAAACTTTCTATAACAAAAACCATAGATTTTAGGGGTTTTTCCTCTTCTCCCATCTGATACACTAATAGGAGCATTCACTACCAGGAGGGATTATGATGGTCAAGCGCAACGAACCGTTGGTGACTCATATTTATACGGCGGACCCTTCCGCTCACGTTTTTGAAGGCAAACTTTATATCTATCCCTCGCACGACCTCGATCACGAGAAGGAATCCAACGACAACGGCGATCAATACGACATGGAGGATTACCATGTCCTCTCGATGGAAGATGCGGACGCGCCATGCGTCGATCACGGGGAAGCGCTCCATGTGCGCGACGTCCCTTGGGCCAAGCAGCAGCTATGGGCGCCGGACGCCGCCTTCAAGAACGATACGTATTATTTGTTTTTCCCGGCCCGCGACGGGCAGGACGTCTTCCGAATCGGCGTTGCGACTAGCCAATCACCGTCCGGTCCTTTCAAGCCCGAGCCTGATTACATTCCGGGCAGCTTCAGCATCGATCCCGCAGTGTTAGTCGACGATGACGATCAGGCCTATATGTACTTTGGCGGATTGTGGGGCGGACAGCTGGAGAAGTGGCAGACCGGCGAGTTTCTGCAAGACGCCGACGGCCCTGCCCCGAGCGAACCCGCATTGGGGCCGCGCGTGGCAAGGCTGACGGACGACATGCTTACGTTCGCCGATGCGCCCAAGGAGATTTTGATCTTGGACGAGAACGGGGAGCCTTTGCTTGCGGGGGACGAGGCTCGGCGTTATTTTGAAGGACCTTGGGTGCATAAGCATGGCGGTCTCTATTACTTGTCGTATTCGACGGGTTCGACCCACCGTATCGTCTATGCAACCAGCGTCGATCCCGAGGGGCCGTTCCAATACAGGGGCGTCATATTGACCCCCGTCATCGGCTGGACGACCCATCATTCCATCGTGCGGTTTAAGGAGCGTTGGTATTTGTTCTACCACGACAGCTCCCTGTCGGGCGGAGCGGATAACAAACGATGCGTGAAATTCACCGAGCTTCTATACAACGAAGACGGCACGATCCGCACGATCGATCCTTACGACAATTAACCCCGCTAAGGCCGCACTTATCGTTCTACTACGACACTCATATGATGAAGCTCGTGACCGGCGATAATGTAGGCTAACGCAAGAACGGTGACGTCGGCTCCGCTGGCGTTGCCCCATCTTGTCCACGCTCCGGCCGGCAATGTGCGGAGCAGAGCCAGGGTGGAGCGCCGCGTGCTTTCGTATCTGTCGATGAGCATTGACAGCGGCACGGCATCGAATGCGGAGGCAGGCATATACAAGTCTTGGTCAAATCCTAGAAGAGGCTGCACGTCGCCTCTAGCGACTCGCAGCAAGCGGTAGCTCATGATGGCTTCGGTATCCGCGATATGCCCCAGCACTTCCTTCAAGCTCCACTTGTTCTCCGCATAACGATACTCCGCTTGCTCCTCGGATAATCCCGACCAGTAAGAAAGCCCTGCACTCAGTCCCCCCTCCAACAGCTGGACGATATCTCCCTCGGGCACCTTCCCTACATACGTATGATAATATGCCGCGTATTCCTCGCTTGAAGGTCTTTGCTTCATTTCATTTTCCGCCTTTCTCCATAGTTGATCGCGCTTTATCGGTTCCCATCGTCCCGCGCCGCGCCCGCTAACTCCTCGCAAACTCCTAGCTAACCTCGCAACACGAAATCCCGATATTGCCCGGGCGTTTGCCCCGTCCACCGCTTGAAGGCGCTCTGAAACGCGCTCGGCTCCGAGAAGTGCAGCGCATACGCGATATCGCCGACCGAAACGCCTCGTTTGGCAAGATACCCTCTGGCCAGCTCCTTGCGCACTTCAATGGACAAATCGTTGTAAGAAGTTCCCTCCAGCTTTAACTTATGCTGGAGCGTACGAACGCTGACGCCAAGCGACTCCGCCGTCTGCAGAACGGTTGGGAAATATGCGGGCAGACAAGCGCGCATCCATGCCGTCACCCTCTCTCCCATTGCGCCGGACTCCTCTTGCGCAAGCTGCTCCATCGTCTGCCGGGCCATATTGTCGAACAGCTCCAGCAAGCGGGCGTCGGAATATAAGACCGGATATTGCAGCACATCGGCGGCCAATCTCATGTACGTGCCTTCCCGTCCGAACAGCGGCATGACGCCGAACGTCTCCAAGTACGGCTCGAGTTCATCCGGCCGAGCATGCTGGAACGCCATCTCGATAAGCGCGATAGGACGGTTGCTTAATCTGCCCATCATATTGTAGATGGAGCTCGTCATATCCTCTACGCAATGCCGCGACATCTTGCCTTTGCCGGGGTGCTCGAGCCGGATTGCGATCTTCACCTCGTCGCCGCCACGCGCCACGTCCATGAGAAAGCCGCTGCACAAAATATCGTTATACCGTCCATAAGCGGCCAGCGCATCTCCGACAGTGCGGGAGTGCATCATGACGTAGCCGAGAATGCCCATATCCGCGAAATCCGTAATTTTGCCCTGCCGCAAGCCGAAGTGTTCGTCACCGGTGTATGCAGCGGCGGCAATCATCAGCCGTTCCAGCTCTTCCCCGGGAATGCGCGCATC
>JAQSXN010000396.1 GCA_029256665.1 Paenibacillus sp. | reverse complement strand
CGCGACCGTGCCGCTGGACGAGCTGGTGGAGTACATTCTGAACGAACCGAAGGCTTAAGGGGAGTAGGTATTAGAAATAGGAGCTGTCCTGTACGTCTAACGACGATGGACAGCTCCTTTTCTCACCACATAAGAATTTATAAGTTTTCGGCTTTGTCGAAAAACAAATTCTTATTGGCGATAAAAACTACAATAAACCGCGGTCGCTCATCTCTGAAGTACTTCGATAGAAGTTTTTCTCATTCCTCGTCGGGTACCGGGCCGCTAGCGCTATGAAGCTTGCGATATTGACCGGGCGTATAGCCGGTCTCCTTCTTGAACTTGCGGATAAAGTTCGGCGCGTCCAGGTAGCCGACGCGTTCGATGATTTCCTTGAGCGGCGCGCTGGTGTGGAGGAGCTGGCGAGTCACTTCATTAAGCCGGCACTGCCAGATGTACTGGGTAAAGTTGAGGCCCGTCTTCTCCTTGAAGCTTCGGCTCAGGTACGAGGTCGAGGTATCGTACTTGAGGGCGATATGCTCCAGGCTGAGCGTATAGTCCGCGTAATTCTGTGAGACGTAGTCGACGATCTCGTCCATGAGCGTCGGCTGCGCCGTCTCGGTCTGGTGCGTGGCCTCGCTGCAGATCCGCGAAGCGAGCGAGCTGAGCCTGTTCTCCAGCCCCTCCAGCGTCTCGAAGGCGTGCAGCGACGATATTTCGCCGCGCACCTCGTCCATGCCAAGCTCCGCGGCGGTCCGCAGCAGGGAGTTGAGCACGTCGAAGCATTGGCACCTTAGCAAGCCGACCGATAGTTTCTCCCCTTTGAGCTTCTCCATCATGCCGGAGATCAGTTGGAGCGCGGCGGCTTCGTTGCCTTGCTTGAGACTCTGTTCCAGCTTGAGCAGCGACTTCTTCGGGAGCCAGTAGCTCTCGCCGGAGAGGGCCTCCGAAGTCTCCGCGCCTTTGTCGAAGTAAGCGACGCGCTCGCTGAGCATCAGCCGCCGCTGCTCGAGCGCCGAGGCGGCTTCGAGGAAGGATTGGTTCAAGCCGGACAAATCGTCGTATACGGTGCCGATGCCCAGATTAGGCCGTCTGGACAGCCGCTGGCCCAATTGCTCGTCGAGCTCGTCGACGACCAGGCCGACTCGGCTCGCCATGTCCTCCTCTTGCGAAGGCAGCAGCGTGACCATGAGGGCAAGTTGATGGGAGACGGAAAATTCGACCCCGTAGATCCGCGCTTTCAGCTCGGGCAGCTCCAACTGGCTGAGCCAACCGCGAAGCGCCTGTTGATCCTCCCACGACTGCTCGTCGCGGCTCTGCTCGTCCAAACTCAGGATGATCGCGAAGCAGCAGGCCTGCTCCGGCAGCTCCAGCCCGGACTGAACGATCATCCGCCCGATCTCGGGATCGTCCGGCTTGCCGTGCTTGAACAGCAGCATCAGGTATTGGTTGCGCACGAACGGCTCCTGCATGTCGATCCGGGCGTGGTAATCGCGGATCGTTTGTTTAATCCAGTCCCATTCGTTGCGGTTCTTCGACTTCTCTTTGACGCCGTCCTGCAGCGAAGCGAATTCCAGCAAGTCGCGGATGGGATGATACTGCCGTCTGGCGAGCAGCGTCGCCGCGGCGATGCCGACCAGCGCCGTAATGACGAAGACGAGGAGAATGATCGTGCGGATTTGGCCGACCTGCTCGAAAAATTGGTAGCTGGGAATGGCCGTGGCATACGTCCAGTCGTTGGTTTTCGACTTGACCGTGACGACCGAATAGCGCTCGCCGCCAAGTTCCATATTGTGAATGCCGGGTTCAAGCTCGATGAGCGACGTCAAATCGTGGCCGCGCAGGGAGTCGCCCCGATAGTTGGCCGTCAACACGTCGCCCGTGCCGGATAAAATATAGCTGCTCCCGGAGAAGTCGTTCAAGATGGAATCCATGACGCCCGTCAGCTGCTCTTCTTTCACGAGATAGAGGAGGGTGCCGTAAGGGTACGGATCGTTGGTTCTGATAGGGAACAGGACCGCCAGCTTGGATTCTTGGCGCGAGTTAACGGTGACGTATTCGGCCGGACGCACGGTGGGCGCCTTCGTTTCGTTGAGCGCCTGCTTGATCTCCTCGGGCTTCCAGCTCTCGAAGCGGAACATGTCGCCGAAGACAAGGTCGAGATCGGTCATCCCCAGACTGGAGTAGATCCGATCGTCGCCGCGGTAGTAGAGAAAGAGCTCCTCCAGCATCGTGTTGCTGGTCTTGTAGCGCGCCAGCGAGGCAACGGCGTCCCGGCTGTTATACGGATCCGAGACCATGAACTTGGTAAGATGCTCGTCGAACGAGATGGTGTTGGCGGTCTCCAGCAGGTTGTTCATCTGATTGTCGATAGAGAGCCTCACTTGGCTCAGTTGGTTGACGTTGGACTGCTCGATCTGGGAGCGCAGATTGGCCGTCGCGTTGTGATAGATGATGAAGGTGACGCATGAAAGCGGAACCAAAAAAATAAGAATATAAGAGAGCGTATAGGTTACGAGCAATTTGGATTTAAAGCGGTTCCAATTGAAGCGGATGCCCGATTTCATGCTGGACGGCTTAGTGGAAAATTTCACGATGACCTCCCGACGTGCAAGTTTATTCGGCTAGTTATGTTTATCTAAACATTATAACGTTATGTTCATTTTAATGCTAGTTTTGATCCTCTTCCAATTCGAAGATAGCGGACTTGTTGGGAGGAAAAGGTGTCTTAAGATAATAGAAGGGGCCCCGACAACCCAGTGTCGGGGCCCCTGCTTGCCATTTCGGTTAATTGTAGAATTGCCAGAATACGAGCAGTCCCGCCAAAACAACGATCATCGCCACAGGCAGAATGGCCGACCGCTTGTCGCGGACCGTCCATGCAGGGCGATTCTTCTTCCAGGATAGCACCAGTCCCGCCAAGAACAATACAGCCAGGCCGGTCAGAACATAGTTAACGATCATCTGAGGATAGACTTCGGCAAAGGGACGCTCGTTATTGCTAAGCATCCGCAAGGCCAGAACCAGATTGTTCGCTACGATACCGGTACCTGTTAAAGTGAGGCCAACAACAGGCCTGCGGCCGACGCCGCGAAGCGGACGGCGCTTTCGGGCTCTACGCATGTTCAAGATCCAATGCAACAGCAAGATGAACGGAGCGATAATAAAATAGACGACGGCCAGAACCGCCAATGCGGCCATCGACAGCAGCACCGGCATTGATTTGCCGGAGGGTAGCGGCAGATAATCCGACGTATACACCGATATTTTCTCGACCTTGCCGTTCCGGACGGTCGCATGCAGCATGGGCCAGACATCGAGCGCCGCGTCTCCGCTTACTTTCTCATAGAGGTATGGGCGCACCTGCTTGTAGCTTCCGGTCATGCCTGAAAGCGACATCTGGAGCTGATCCGCGCCCTGCGGCTTAAGCTTCATCAGCGTAAGATAGGGGAAGAGAGTCATGAAGCCATGTCCTGGCCTGCGCGCTGCCACGAACTCGCCTTGAATCTCCGAAGCATCCGGCAGATCGACGGCATCCGGATGCCAGCTTGTGCCCATTACCGCTTTGGTCAAACCATGAACGATATCGGATTCGACGGCCTGATTGGCCATAATGACGAGGGCAAACCGTTCATCGGGCACGAGCTGCAGATTGGTGGCGAACGTTATCGTATTCCCGCCATGACCCAGCGTCCGGTACTGCCCGGGATATTCCCAAAATCCATGGGCGATGCCCGGCATTCCTTCCCCCGGAGCATAGCTTTGGGCCAGCATGGCGCCAAGCGTCTCCGGCTTCTTGAACAGAGGGGACTGTTCCCCGGCTGCAGGCAGCAATGCCATCGCAAATTTAGCGAGATCTTCCGCGGTGCCGTTGTTGCCGCCGTTTGGGTACATGGACATATAATTCCATGCTCCCTGCGAGAAGGACCCCTCGCCTGCAAAGAAATAACCTTTAGCTTTAAGCTGCAACAGCTCCGGGCGGTCTTCAACGACGGAATACGCAATGGAATCCTTCATCCCCAGGGGATCGAAAATATGCTGCTGAACGTATTCATGAAAGGGCTGGCCGCTGATTCGCTCCACGATATACGCAGCCAACGAGCTGCCGTAGTTCGAATAGGCAACAACCTCGCCGGGCCGGTAAATCTGCGCCGGCTGCGCCAGCCGCAATCCCTCTTCCAGCGATCGCACTTCCTCGGGGGATTGATAGGCCATATCGAACATATACTCTTCGAACCCGGCATTGTGGTTCATCAGATTGAGCATCGTGATGGGATCGTCATATTTGAGCCTAGTTAGGAAATTCTCCGGTAAATAGCCGCGTATGTCTTCATGAAGAACGATTTTCCCTTGTTCGGCCAGCTGCATCACGGACGTCCATACCGCAAGCTTGCTGATGGAGCCCCACTCCATTACCGTATCCGCCCCGACGGGGATCCGCCGCTCCACGTCGGCGTAGCCGTAACCTTTGGATAGCACCACCTGGCCATCCTTTACCATAACAACGGACGCGCCTACCGATTGTCGTCCGATGTACTCTGCGACATAATCGTCTACAAAAGCTTCCAAGCCGGCCAGAGGAATTCCGGAAGGGGTTGCTCCTCCTGCCGCGCCGCCGCCGTTCTCTGCCGCAAATGCCGTAATACTACCGGATATTATCAATAG
>JAQSXN010000395.1 GCA_029256665.1 Paenibacillus sp. | reverse complement strand
CAGCATGTCCCACTTGCGCAAAATCTACAAGGAAGAGACGGGCGTGACGATCAAGGATACGATCAGCGACAAACGGATCGCCAGAGCCAGGCAGCTGCTCGGCGATCCGCAGCACAAAATTCAGGACGTCGCCCAGCTTGTCGGTTATTTGACGGTGCAGTCGTTCGCCAAAGCGTTCAAGATGGACACGGGCCAGACGCCGGGCGAATACCGGGAGCAGCTGCTCCGAAGGTCGCAGGGCGGGGACGCGGAAGAATAGGCGAAGGTGCCGGGAGTAGGCATGGAATTCGCAGAGGCATTAGAGTGTGGCGGTTAGCTCGGGCCAAACGGCGGCAGTCCGGGACGCGATTTTCTCGTCCGGGCTGCCGCCGTCTTTTTGCATACAGGAAAGTTTATTGAACAGGGTAGGCCGGTTTGTTATACTTCTCTCTAAGAATTGTCCTCGAAGGGAGCCGTATACGATGAAGAAGGCCAAGACGCATCACTGTTTCTTTAACAACAAGGCTTTCGGACTGGCCGTGCAGGCTCTCGTGTTCATGTCGGATAATCCGAATCGCCACCCCAGCACTCATATTGCCGAGCATCTCTGTTCCGAAGCGACGTTGATTCGCCGCATTATGGCGAGATTGGCGCAAGAGAATCTGGTAGAAGTTCGCGAAGGGCGGGATGGAGGCTATCTGCTGAAGAAGCCGCCGGAGACGGTAACTTTGGCCGACATCTATCAATGTCTGCAGACCGAGCTGCCGCTGTGCGAAGGCATGATGGAGTCGACGGGGGACCATGCTTGGGGCTTGCAGATGCAGGAAGCATTCTCGGACGTCGCGGAAGAAATGAACCAAAGCCTGCTTGGGATTTTGCGGAAGTACACCATAGCCGACTTCGTCGGTAAAATAAACGCGTAACGGATGGATTGACAATCCATCCTCCCCGACATATACTGTGCTTATATAATCACAGTTAACTGGCGCCTATTTTTTTGCCGTTAACTGTGTAAAATATAGCACAGTATATAGGAGGAGACCGGAGTGGAGAATACGAAGCAAGCGCTGGAATTCAGCCAGGTCGTGAAGGAAAGAAGATCGGTAAGACAATATGATAAATCGTACAAGATTGCCAAGGAGGAGCTGCAGAGCTTGCTTGCCGAGGCGACGCTCGCGCCTTCGTCCGCCAATATGCAGCCATGGAAGTTCATGGTCATCGATGATCAGGACTTGAAGGAGCAATTGTTGCCAATCGCGAACAACCAGCAGCAAGTGGCAGATGCCTCGGCCGTCATCGCGGTGCTGGCGGATCTCGAATACGTCGAGCAAGTCGAGAAGATCTACGGGGCCGCGGTGGATGCGGGGTATATGGAGGTGGCGGTCAAGGAAACGCTCGTTGCCAACATTACGCGCGTGATGGGAAGCTTGGATGCCAGCTTGATCAAGGAAGTCGCGTTATTCGACTGCGGTCTCGTCTCGATGCAGCTTATGTTGTCTGCCAAAGCGCGCGGTTACGATACGGTTCCGATGGCCGGCTTTGACAAGAGCAAATTCGTCGAAGCCTTCAACATTCCAGCACGGTATGCGCCAACCATCCTTATTGCCGTCGGAAAAGCCGCTGCGCCGGGACATCCTACAACTCGCTTGCCGGTAGAAGACGTGACCTTCTGGAACGGGGTTGTACAGTAACGTCACTATAAGGGTGTAACCGATACGGCGGAAACCTTATCGCTTTAAACTCGCGGTTAACGGCGTCGTAGATGACTGGAACCCGAAAAAATCGGGTTAGAGCGCCGCACGGAGCTGTTTCGAGCGCCGAGCGGAGCTGCTCCGAGCGCTGGAAGTGCAGCGTAGCGTGGCCATATACCGAAAAAAAGCGACGGCACCGGGACGAACATCCCCGGCGCCGCCGTTTTTTATGAGAGCGAGCTATCCCGTCAAGCGGCAACATTCCAGAAGCTGCCTACAAGCTAACCGAGCGTTTCTCCTCGCTGGAGCGAATGACGGCGTCCAAAACCTCCTGGTTGCGGTAGCCGTCCATGAAGTCCGGCAGGCCGTCCGAGGCTTGCCCGTCCAGCAAGGACAGGAAGTCGCCGTACTGGGTCACTTGGCAGCGGGCGGGGACCTCGATCTCCGACTTGGCCAGCTGCCCCGGCGCTTCCTCGCGGATCCATACGACGCGATCCGGATGCACCGTGGACGCATGCAGCGTTCCGCGATCGCCATAGATCGAAATCTCGTGCTGATTGCCCGAGCCGATCGCGTTGCGGGACGATTGGAAGATGCCGACGGCATCTCCGGTCATCCGCGCCTGGAAGCTCACGAAGTCGTCGACTTCGACTTTGACCATCGCGCCCGTGCCAGGATCGCGCCGCTCGGGAACGAAGGTGCGCATCTGCGCGGACAGCTCCTCGAATTCGCCGAAGAGGTACCGCGCCAGATCGATCATGTGCGAGCCGAGATCGCCGAGCGTTCCCGTGCCGGTGATGTCCTTGTTAAAGCGCCAAAGATACGGCGTGTCGTTAGCTACCGATCCCCAGCTTTGCAGGTACTGGACGGAGAAGCTGCGCACCGTGCCCAGCCGTCCCTCGCGAACGAGCTCCCGCGCGTAACGGAAAGCCGGCGTGTAACGGTAGCTGAACCCGACCATGCCGGACACCGGCATCCGCTCGTATTGCTCCAGAAGCCCGCGCGCCTCTTCGAAGACGCGGGTGAACGGCTTCTCGACCAAATACGGTTTGCCCGCGGCGAGGCAAGCGCTAAGGATCGCCGCATGAACGTTGTTCGGCGTCACGGACACGATCGCGTCGACTTCCGGGTCGGCAATCAGCTCTTCGAAATCCGCATATCGTTTGCCGGACGCGATCCCAAGCTGCTCCCCTCGCTCCGCCAATGCCCGTTCATCCACGTCGCTTGCCGCCACGACCCGGTAACGGCCTTCCTCGTTCATCCACCGGACATGCGAATGAGCCATGCCGCCTAGTCCGATCAATCCGATTCGATATGTTTTCATGGCTTCACCTTTCCGATCATCATACATTCGTGTATCGCTCGTAGGCATCCGTATAAATTTGGATCAGCTTCTGCAAGCCCATGTCGTTCAGCTTCTCGACGTAAGCATCCCATTCTTGATCGATGCCGCCTTGCGTGATCCACTTGGCTCGGGTGCTTTTGATATAGCTTTCAATATCGGTAGTAAGCGTAGGCAGCTCCGCATACTCTTCGACGGTGTACATGACATCCGGGAACGGCTCCGTTACGTATTCCTTGCTCAAGCTGTCGAGCTGCAGCTTCAGGCCGTCGCCGGTGGCGGGGTCGAGCTTGATGGTTTTCTCGAATTCGGGGCTCACGTATTTCGGACCGAAGTCGCGCAAGGAGCTGTCCCAGTACCAGGCGTCAGCGCTCGTGCCTTCCGGCGGATCCATGAGCGTATACGTGCCGTCGCCGTTCTTCTCGATGGAGGTGCCGATGGCGCCCCAGAAGTTCTGAATGCTGGCTTCCCCGGTATAGAACTGATCCGCCCAGCGCGCGGTCACCTCCGGATGTTTGTTGGCGGTCGTAATGAGCACCTCGTTGCGCCTGAAGCTCAGGCCGTTCGGATCGCCGATTTGATACTTGTTTCCGTCCGGTCCGGTGATGGGCACGATCGTCTCGTACTGATCGCTCCACTGGCCGAATACGGCGTCCGGCGTCCATTGGTAGGAGAAGCCGATCAAAGCGGCGTCCGGGTTCTGGCGTTTGGCCGTCAGCATCGTATTGTCCTGGGTGAACGTCTCTTTGTCGATCAGCCCTTCCGAGAACAATTTGTTCGCCCACGTGATGCCCGCCTTATATTCGTCGGACGTCGGGATATAGTCCAGCTTCCCGTCCTTGACCCTCATATGGTTGCCGCGAATGTCGGTAATGCCGAACGGCGCGAGCAGGTTGAAGTCGATATCTTTGGAATCGCTGTAGGGAATTTCGTCGGCCTTGCCGTTGCCGTTGGGATCCTGCTCCTTGAACGCCTTCAGCACGTTGTACAGCTCGTCGAGCGTCTCCGGCGCCTTCAGTCCCAATTCGTCCAGCCATGCCTTGTTGATGACCGGCTGCACGGAGGAGTAGGGGCGCGACGGCAGCCGCGCGGGCAACGAATAGATTTTGCCGTCCGGGAACGTGCTCAGCTTCTTCATATCCGGCATTTCTTCCATCGCCGCTTGGAGATTCGGCATGTATTGCGCGATGTAGTCGTCCAGCGGACGGAACAAACTAAGATTATTGACGATATCGGAATCGCCGAAAGCCATGTTGCCGATAATGAGGTCCGGCATTTTGCCGCTTGCCAGCATGACGGATTTCTGCGTCTCCCAATCGCTGTTGGAGATGACCTGCCAATTGATCTTGACGTTGGAGTTTTTCTCCAGCTCCTGCAGCCATGTATTCTTGGTGAACGTGTCGCCCATGTTGCCCCAGCGAATCGTCAACGCGTTCAGCGTAACCGGCTTGTCGACGATCGGCATTCCTTCCTCGTTAAAGCTCTTGCCGGACTCGCCGGCCGCATTGTTGCCCGAGCCGTTAGTCACCGCGTTGCCCGGATCGGAATCGTTGCTGCAGCCTGCCAGCACGGTCGTTCCGAGTACGGTAATCAAAGCCAGGCCGGATATCATTTGTTTTGCCTTCGCCATGTC
>JAQSXN010000002.1 GCA_029256665.1 Paenibacillus sp. | reverse complement strand
TCGCCCTCCAAGATAAGGAAGCAATTGCCGATATATTCGATTAGACGAGATTACGTCGTCAGCATTCGAATACGAGGACGGTGGCATGAGGATGGCGGAACCGGGTTTCAACAATCCCGAAGACATTATATATTTGAAGCAATTCGTCAAACAGCATCCAGGCAACAAGATGGGCTGGTACCTGCTTGGCAAGCATTACCGGCAAGCGGGCAAGGAAGGCAAAGCCAATTATTGTTTCATCCAAGCCGGGGATATCTACGACGCTTTCGAGCAGGAAAGCCATCCGCTTGCCATTACGCAAGAACAATTGGCCGAACTTAAAGCATGGGGGAAAAGGGAGAAGCGAAAGCGGCTCGCGCGCAATGTCGCGGTGATCGCGGTACCTCTGCTGCTTCTTGCCTTTGCGGTTCCATCGATCAATCGCGATCTCGACGATAAAACAAGCGGCTCGTTGCCAGCGATGGTCGGCGCGGAGCCAAGCCTTGGCGTCGTAATGGTGCCGCGCAAGGAGAAGACGCCGGCAGGGTATGCGTTCGGCGAGGTGATGAAAGGAGGGATGAAGGCTCCTCCGACTGTCATCGCGGCGCATCTAGAAGAGAAGTCGGGCTGGAAGCAATGGAGCGGCAATACCCGGATGCTCATGGAAATGAATCGCGGCGAGAGGGCTTCGAGCTACGACATTACGATGCTGAACCGGGAAGCGTGCGTCTGCGAACCGGCGGACGCGAAGCCTGCCGAAGCCCGATTTGCCGCCTGGCAGAAGGAACAGGAGCTGCACTGGACGCTGTCCAGCGCGATTACGCAATATGCAAAGCTGTATGGCAAATGGCCGGATTCGCTTGAATCCCTGGTCCGCCCTTATCCCCATAACGTGTTGTCCGGGGATAACGACCGGTTGAAGGCCTTGTTCCCCGGCATGCTGGCGAAGCTTAAGGAAGCGAATCCGACCGGAACGGAATACTCCAATCTCCAATCCGGCGGAAAAGGCGGTGGAGCCGATGCCGAAGGAGAGAAGGCGAACACGGCGACGGGAACTTCGATCGGCTCGAACGGCTTATTCCAGGCGGATTGGAGCAAGCCGCTGGAAATCGTGGTCGACGTATCGAACCATACGCTTGCCGTCGTGCATAACGGTTTGATCGTGCGGGGGTACAGAGTAGGCCTCGGAGGAGATAAGACGCCGGAGGGCAGCTTCTTTATTAGCGAGAAGGTACGCGATCCGAACGGCGGCGAGAGCGTCTTCGGCACGAGAGGCATGACGCTCTCGAATACGCTGTATGCGATACACGGCACGGATGATCAAGACAGCATCGGCAAAGACGAATCGCTGGGCTGCATCCGAATGGGACAAGCCGATGTCGAGGAGCTCTTTGACCTAGTGCCGCTTGGAACGCCGGTGCATATAAAAAACGGGACGCTTCCGCCCGATGCCAAGGCGCCGAAGGAACGATTCCGGCTGACGCCAAAGCAAGAGGAAAGCAATCCCGCGAAGGTATATCGTTGGCTGACATAGTTGCCGCTAAGAGAAGACGATGAGCAGGACGGCGACGGCCACGATGACGACGCCTACGATGGTGCCGGCCCAAACGAGCGCCTTCTTGTTCACTTCGTCCTTAGGTTTAACCCTCATTGTTGCCGGTTTGCGTTTGGCTGCGCCCATTGTTATCAACCTTTCTGATGTAAAATGATCTATGCTTGTATTGTAATCGTTTTCCACGCCTGCCGCAATACAATAGGATGGATAGAGCCCGCCGCGCGCCCGCGCTAGGCTCTTTTCTTTTTGATTCAAAAAGGCTAAACTGTCTGATAGAGCATAAACTGCGGAACGGAGTGAACTTGTTGCTTTATTCATCGTTGCTTAAACCTATATTCTTTAAAATGGACCCGGAAAAGGCGCATCATTTGGTCATCGACGGCATGGCCGCATGCGGCAAAGTGCCGGGGCTCGGATCGCTCATGAACGCCATGTACGGCGTGGAGTCTACACCGGAGCTTAGAACGGACGTTCTGGGCATTTCCTTCCCCCATCCCGTGGGGCTCGCGGCGGGTCTGGACAAAAACGGCGTCGCGGCCGACGGCTTCTCCAGTATCGGCTTCGGATTCGCGGAAGTAGGCACCGTTACGCCAAAAGGACAAACGGGCAATCCGCAGCCGCGGCTGTTCAGACTCCCGTCCGACGAAGCGCTCATCAACCGGATGGGCTTCAACAACTACGGCGCGGACGCCATGGCGGCATCGCTCGCAAAGCGCAAGATTAACCGGATTCCGATCGCGGTTAATATCGGCAAAAACAAAGATACGCCAAACGAGCAGGCTCATGAGGATTATGGGGCCTGCATTCGGAGATTGTACGATTACGGCGATTTTTTTGTCGTCAACATCAGCTCGCCCAATACGCAAGGCCTAAGAGATCTGCAGCATGGCGACGAGCTGAAGAAGCTGCTTGGCGCCGTCATGCAAGAGATGGCGTCGCAAGCCGAGTCGCGCGGCAATCTCGCCAAGAAGGTGTTCGTCAAGATTGCTCCGGACATGTCGGACGAGCAGCTGGCGCACACGGTAGCCACCATTATGGATAGCGAAGTGTCGGGCATTATCGCGACGAATACCACATTATCGCGGGACGGCTTGTCTCACCGTAACGCGGGAGAGACGGGCGGCTTAAGCGGGAGACCGCTTACGCGGCGTTCGACGGAAGTCATCGCGGCCGTTTACCGGCAGACCGGCGGGCGCTTGCCGATAATCGGGTCGGGCGGCATCTTTAACGCGCAAGACGCATACGATAAAATTCGCGCGGGAGCTTCGCTCGTTGAAATCTATACGGCTTTAATCTATAAAGGACCAGCATTGCTGCGCGAGCTGACAAGCGGACTTGTCGATTGCTTGCGCAAGGACGGCTACCGCAACATTGCCGAAGCAGTAGGCGCAGATCATCGTTAGAAACAGGAGGCGGCCGGATGGACGGTAGAGACTGGAGTCTTTTTCTACAGCCATATGAACAAGCGGTTGAGGAATTGAAAGTGAAATTCAAGACGATGCGCGTGGAGCTGAAGATAAGAGAAGCGTACGCGCCCATCGAATTCGTGACCGGCAGAGTCAAGCGGATCTCGAGCATTCTGGAGAAGGCAAGACGGCTGGGAGTCGCGTCCGATCGACTGGAAGAAGGAATCGAGGATATCGCGGGCATAAGAATCATGTGTCAATTCGTCGACGATATCCACCGCGTTGCCGGGCTTATCCGTAACCGGAGAGACCTCGAGCTCGTATACGAAAAGGATTATATAACCAACTACAAGGAAAGCGGCTATCGCAGCTACCATATCATCGTCCGTTATCCCGTGCAAACGGCGCTCGGCTACAAGCATGTGCTTGCCGAGATTCAAATTCGCACGCTGGCGATGAATTTCTGGGCGACGATCGAACATTCGCTTAACTATAAATTTAAGGAAAGCTTGCCCGAAGACGTGCGGGGACGTCTCAAGAAAGCGGCGGAGGCCGCCTTTTTGCTGGACACCGAGATGACAAGCATACGCAAGGAAATACTGGACGCGCAGACGGAATTCGAAGAGCAGTCCAATGCGGTTTCCCGCGTGCTGAGCGGCATCCAGGATCTCTATTTCTACCATAGAGTGAGGGAAGCGGCCCAATTCCAGATCAAGTTCAACGAGTTGTTCGAGCAGCAGGACTATCCGGCACTGCACGCGTTGTCGATCGATATCGGCGTCGCGATCTCGAGAGCCAAAAAGCACAACCAACCATAATGGTAGTTCAAAAAATACGCTTCCCATTACGAGATTTTCCGTACTTTTTGAACGTGTAATTTAAAAGAGATAATACCTGAAACCTCCAGCGTCGCCTGTTAGGCGGAGCTGGAGGTTGTTCTATCGCGGAAGGAAACGGCGGGAGGAAGTTATCATGAAGTTGCCGGCACGGTTTGTGGACAAGATGAGGGATTTGTTAGGGGCGGAGTTTGATGCTTTTATGGCTTCCTACGAGTCGCCGCGAGCATTCGGATTGCGGATCAATCCGCTTAAGCTGACGATTGCGGAATGGCTCGAAATGTCGTTTCTTCAAGGAGAGGACAAGGAGATTCCTTGGACGAAGAATGGTTACTATTATACGGAGGAGGCGCGCCCCGGCAAACATCCTTATTACCACGCGGGTATGTATTACATTCAAGAGCCGAGCGCGATGCTGCCCGCCGAGCTGCTGGATGTCCGCCCAGGTCAACGGGTGCTTGATTTGTGCGCGGCGCCCGGCGGCAAGACGACGCAGCTCGCCGGGAAGCTCGCGGGAGAAGGCGTGCTCGTCACGAACGACAACGCGGCGGAACGAACAAAGGCATTGGCGAAAAACGTGGAGTTGGCCGGCGTCAGGAACGCCATCGTATTAAACGACGAGCCTGCAAAAATTGCCGCGGCGTTCCCGGAATGGTTCGACCGGATCTTGGTCGACGCCCCTTGCTCGGGCGAAGGGATGTTCCGCAAGGACGACTCCATGATCGGCGATTGGGAGCGCCATTCGGTTCAGAAGTGCAGCGCGATGCAAAAGGATATTTTGAAGCAAGCGGCCGCGATGCTGGCGCCGGGCGGGCTCTTGCTGTATTCGACTTGCACGTTTTCGCCGGAGGAGAACGAGTCGCAAATCGCGGCGTTTCTAGCTGAGCATGACGATTTCTTCATCGAGCCGATCCCGCTCGCGAACGGACTAAGCGGCGGGCGGCCGGACTGGATCGATGCGGAGACGGCAAGCATGGCCGGCGACGAGATCGTGAACAGTCTGGCGGGAACGGCGCGATTATGGCCGCATCTTGTCCGCGGCGAGGGACATTACGTCGCGTTGCTCCGCAGAAAGGGCGAGCGAGCGCAGGTTTCGCTTGGTATTGCGACTACCGTGCATGCCGCCCGGAGGAAGGACGGTCCTTTGAATATCGGCTTGAAAGGGCAAAGCAAAGGGAAAGCAGCCAAGGGGCGCGGCAACGGAATTCATTCGGCCGCGCGGCCGTCGGATATCGATCCGCGGGAACTTTGGAGCGCATTTAAGACCGAACAGCTGCGCTGGTCCGAGGAAGCGGAAGGGAGCGCGCTTGTTAGTTACGGGGAACGCGTTTATTTGCAGCCTCCGGGCGTTCCTTCTTTGGACGGTCTCAAGGTTGTGCGCGCCGGCTGGTACATCGGCGAGGCGAAACGTCAACGGTTCGCGCCTTCGCAGGCGCTTGCGATGGGCTTGCGCGCGGAAGAGGCGGCCCGCTCCCTTGATTTGAACCTCAAGGACGACGAGGAAAGCAGCCGTTATCTTCGCGGGGAAACGTTGTTCGTACCTTTCGAAAGAATAGCGCGCGGCGCAGGAGCGGAAGCCAAGCCCAAAGGGTACGTGCTTGTCTGCTTGAACGGCAGGCCGGTCGGATGGGGCAAATATGAAGGCGGCATGCTCAAGAACGAGTTGTCGCCGGGATGGAGGAGAACGTAGATGGCGGAGAAGCTGCGGATCGATAAGCTCCTTGCCCATATGGGCCGCGGAACGAGGAGCGAGATCAAAAAAGCGGTGAAAAGCGGCAAGGTATCGGTAGACGGGAAGGTAGTCAAGGACAGCGGAATGATCGTTGACCCGTCCGCGCAAGCGGTCTCGTTCGAAGGCGAACGGGTTTCGTACCGGAACGTCGTATATTTCATGTTAAACAAACCGGCGGGCGTCGTGTCCGCTACCGAGGATAACAGAGACCGAACGGTCATCGATCTCTTGATGCCGGAGGACACGCTGCTGGGACCGTTCCCGGTCGGAAGATTGGACAAGGATACGGTCGGTTTGCTGCTCCTGACGAATGACGGCGCGCTCGCGCATGAGCTGTTGTCGCCGCGCAAGCACGTGGATAAAACGTACGAAGCGCTGGTGTCGGGCAATGTCGACGGCTCCGATATCGAGGCGTTTGCGTCGGGCGTTACGTTAGACGACGGTTATGTCACGATGCCGTCCGAGCTTGTGGTTTTGGAGGTTCGACATGATGCGGACGGAAGCGCGAACGACGAAGAGGATGCCGTGACGTCGCTCATCCGGCTCACCATCCGGGAGGGCAAATTCCATCAAGTCAAACGGATGTTCCAAGCTGCGGGAAAGCGGGTGTTGACGTTAAAACGAATATCGATGGGTCCGCTCAAGCTGGACGAATCGCTTCCGGAAGGCCGGTATAGGGAGCTTACGGACGAAGAGGTTAAGCTCCTGAAGGCTCATCGCGGCGCAAGCCGCGCGTAAATGACAAATAGAGAAAAGCAAGACGGGACGGAGGAAACAACATGACTGCGAAATACGATTTGGTAGCGCTGGACGTGGACGGCACGTTGCTGACGGATGAGCACGCGTTGCCGGAGCAGGTGAAGGAAGCGGGGAGAGATTGCGCCGCGCAAGGAACGGAAATCATTTTGTGCACGGGACGCGGGCCGATCGGGGCGTTTCCCGTGCTGGAGGAGCTTGGCTTGAACGGGACGATCATTACGCATAACGGAGCGGCGACGGTGGAATTCGCGGATCGATCCATCGTCTTTCAGTTCGATATCGCACACGATCTGTTGGAGCCTTATTTGAATTATTGCCGCGAGAAAGGCGTTCACTTCGATCTTAACACCGCCTACGACATGATGGTGGAAGGCATGACGGAAGCGGCGGCGGAGATGTACGGTCTTCATAAGGCTGCGCCTACTATGCTTGATCGGAACGTTAAACTTCCCGAAGGTCTCCTTAAGCTTTCGATTTTCGGCACGAAGGAGGAGATCGACGCGGTTCAATCGGATTGGGAACGAGCCGAGCTAGAGCTAGAGCTTCAGCTCATCCGAAGCGGCGATCTGTTTATCGATATTCAGCATCCGGGCGCAAGCAAAGGCGGCGCGCTGCGAAAGCTGGCGGAAGAGCGGGGCATCCCGAGGGAGCGCATACTCGCGATCGGCAATTATTATAACGACATATCCATGCTGGAATTCGCCGGACTGGGGATCGCCATGGGCAATTCGCCGGGCGGCGTGAAGGAAAGGGCCGATCTCGTGATCGGCACCAATAATGAAGGAAGCGTGGCCGATGCGCTGCGGGCGCATGTCATTGCTTCCCGATAACAGAGAAACCGCCGGAGCTTAGAGCTCCGGCGGTTTCTGCGATATAGGTGCAAGGTTTGCTTAGTACCAGAAAGTCTTCGTTATGACGACCAGAAGTATAAACAGAACCAGGATTACACCTGTCGACGAGTAGCCTCCATGCACACCAGACATGCTATTGCCTCCTAAAAAGGGATTACCGAAAGGGAAGTTGCGGTCTAAGGCGAGGTATTTCCACCATTCGGCATACTCTATACTATGAATTCATCCCTGATCGGATTGGACATTCGTCTACTGCCTGAGTGAAATGGGCGAATCGTTGCAAGTTCTCCATTGAGCATCGGGAGCTTAGGAGCTTTCGAGCGTAAGCGCGTTATCTGCCCCTGCCTTTGGGTCCTCCCGACCGTCCGCCGGCTCCGCCCGGCCTGCTTTGGCCGCGGCTCCCGCCGCGCCCGCCCTTAGAAGGGGCTGCAGGTTTGGAACCGCTGCTTCCGCCGCGCCCGCCTATTGAAGGGAAAGCAGGTTTGGGGCCGCTGCCTCCGCGTTTGCCGGCGGCGTCCGAACGGCCTTGTCCGCTCTTGCCGGCAGAGCCCGAGCCGCTCCGGCCGTGAGCACCTGCGCTACGATCCGCGCCGCTTCGTTTGCCGCTTTCGCTGCCTGTTTCCCACGGATTAGTGCTTTGGCCTCCTGCCAAACCGGCTGTCGCCGCGTCTCCGCCGCGTCTGCCTCCGCGCTCGGCCTGATTGCCGCGACCCGCTCGTCCGCCTGCAGCGCCACGTTCTTCGCTGTTGCCGCGACCCGCACCACGTCCGCCAGCGGCACCGCGTTCTTCGTTCTTGCCGCGTCCCGTACGTCCGCCTGCCGTTGCGCGACCGCCGCTTCGCCCGCGTCCGCCGCCGCGCTCCTGTTTATCGCCGCGACCTGCTCCGCGGGAGCCGCCCCGATCGGAGGAGCCGCGTCCGGCGCCTTCGCCCCGGACGACTTTGCCGCGTTCAGGCTCGGAAACCTGCCCTTCGCGATCGATCGACCGATGCTCCAGGCGCGCCTCGATCCCTTTCTCGATCAGCACGAGCTTCGAGCCGTCGTACGGCGTCGCAAGCGTAACGGCGAAGCCTTTGTGTCCGGCTCGTCCCGTACGGCCGATGCGGTGAATATAAATTTCCGCGTCCTGCGGCACGTCATAGTTATACACATGGGTTACGCCTTCCACGTCGAGCCCCCGCGCTGCAACGTCCGTTGCGACCAGCACCTGGAGCTTCGCGTCGCGGAACCGCTTCATGACCTGTTCGCGTTTCGCTTGCGTCAGATCGCCATGCAGTTCGTCGCTCTCGAAGCCGTGATCCTGCAAAGCCTCGTTAAGCTTCTTGGCGCGAACCTTCGTCCGGCAGAAAATGACGGCGAGGTAGGGTTGATGCTGCTCCAGCAGATGAATAAGGGCGTCTTGTTTGCCCCGATCCGTCGTGTTGACGACGAGCTGGCGGATATTATCCAGCGTAACGTTGGTGCTTCGAATCTGTACATTCTCCGGGGCATTCATGTAAACGCTGGCGAGCTTGCGGATCGCGTCCGGCATCGTAGCCGAGAACAGCATCGTCTGCCGAGCGCGCGGCGTCTGGGTGATGATGCTCTCCACCTCGTTCAGGAAGCCCATATGCAGCATCTGGTCCGCCTCGTCCAGCACGAGCATGGACAGCTTGCCGAGACTGATCGTGCCGCGGTTCATATGATCGATCAGACGACCCGGCGTCGCCACGACGATATGCGGCGCGCGCTGCAGCTTGCGGATCTGGGCGTCGACGTCTTGTCCGCCGTACGCGGCGAGCACGCTTGCGCCGACTACCGGCGCAAGCTTCTTGATCTCCGCCGTGATCTGAATGGCAAGCTCGCGCGTCGGCGTCAGAATGAGCGCTTGAACCTGCTCCTTGCCCACATTGACCCGTTGCAGCATCGGAAGGGCGAACGCCAGCGTCTTGCCCGTGCCCGTCTGGGCTTGGGCGATGACGTCCTTGTCTTGCAGCAGCATCGGGATCGTCTGACGCTGTACGGGCGTCGGCGAGGCGATGCCGTTTTCCTTTAATAAAGCAGTAAGCTCCGGCGTGACGCCGAGAGCGGAGAATGACATGGACATATTCCGAAATTCCTCATTTCATCTATTCGTATGATGCTACTGATTCAAGTTCAAAAAGTTCGGTTATCAGAACCGAGAAGATGGGAGGCAGCTAGAACATGAGCAGCGGAGCATAGCAGAGCTATGTGAGCAACCGCAATGTTTCCGGAGGAAACATACTTCGAAAGCATATGCTTAAGTTCGGCTGCATTCCATATTCGATGTCGAGAAAGCTTCTAGGAATACCTCGTTATGGGAAGCGGACTTTTTGAACAACCTTTAGTATACCAGTTCGGGGAGCTTAGTGCATCTTGCATCTCGCTATGTTAAAATAATGCCCAACATCTTAGAAACGAGGAATGCGCATGGACGGAACGATTCGGGCTTCGATTAAACCGGGTCTCACAGTGAATATCGTACTTAAGCAGGATCAAAAAACAGGCAAGCTGACAAAAGGAATCGTACAGCAGCTGCTAACGAACTCTCCCAGTCACCCTCACGGCATTAAGGTCCGCTTGACGGACGGCCAGGTCGGAAGAGTCAAACAAATCATATCGGAATAAAAGTGCGAGTTCAAAAAGTGCGGTTTTCAGTACCGAGAAGATTGAATGAAGCTAGAACCTGAGGAGCGGAGCGTAGCAGCGCTACGTGAGCACACCGCCGGATGGTTCGGCTAACTCGGGCCCCGCGAAAGTAATCGGAATTTGCATCGAAGCTTCCCTTCACTTTCGTGGGTAACAGGAAATATTCGATGTCGAATATGCTTCTAGAAATACTTCGTAATGGGAAGCGGACTTTTTGAACAACCTCGAACCTCTTCTATTATGTGCCGGATAACTCCTCGATTAAACCGTTGCGCGCTTCAACCGTTAACGGATAGATGCGCTTGCCTTTGGCGATCAGGAAACCGATCGTCCCGTCCAGGCCCGCCAGCACCGCCCGTTCGAGACTTTGCTCGGCGAGCGTCCTAATGTCGCCAACCCCGGGGAAATCTCTCCCGGGTTCGATATAATCGGCAAGCCAGACGACCTTGTCCAGCTTCGTCATCGCGCGGCGCCCCGACGTGTGGTAGCGGATGGCGTCCAGGACGCCTTCATCCGTAACGCCAAACTCCCGCTCGGCAACCCATGCGCCGACAGGGGCATGCCATAGCTCCTTGTCATAGGCGAGTACGTCCTGCGGCAGGCCGTTGTCGCGAATAACGCCCGCTTGACGATCGACCGCCCAATACTTCGCCACGTCATGGAGAATGGCGGCCAGCTCCGCCCGGGCGGGATCTTCGCCATATCGGTTCGCGAGGATAACGGATGCCGCCATCACGCCTTCCGTATGGATCCATCTGCGCTCCGGCATCTCCGCCCGCACTTTATCGATTATCCTTTGTCGATCCATACCAGCCATGCCTCCTTATTAACGCAATCACGGCGTCCGGGACCAAATAGCGAATCGACCGGCCCGACGCGAGCCGCTCGCGCAGGCCGGTCGACGAGACGCCGATCGCCGGCATGTCCGCGAACGCAATCCGGCCGCGCAGCTCATCCGGGAGCAGCTCGGGACGCGCGGTCGTTCCCGGCCGCGCGAGTCCGATAAACGTTACCAGCTCGGCCAGCTCGCCGATTCGATGCCACTTCGGCAAGTCGTTGATTCGATCGGAGCCGATAATGTACGCGAAGGAATGATTGGGATGCCGCTCCCTTAGCGCCTTGATCGTATCGATCGTATAGCTGACGCCGCCCCGGCGCAGTTCGATGTCGAGCACGCGGAATCGCTCGTGCCCGGCAATGGCGGCGGCGACCATCTCAAGGCGGTCGTACGCGTCGGCGCCGGGCGCGCTCGGCTTTAGCGGCGGAGAGGCCGTCGGAATAAACCACACTTCATCCAGGCCGCAAGCTTCGAGCGCCGTCTGGGCCGCAATGAGATGACCGATATGGATGGGATCGAACGTCCCGCCCATAATGCCTGCTTTGACCATGCGATCCTCTCCCTTTCCCGCTATCGCCACGTTTATTTTTTGGGCAATTCGATCGTTTTGTGATCCTTCGATTCTTTGTACAGCACGATCGTTTTGCCGATGACCTGCACCAGCTCCGCGCCGGCGGCGGCGGATATTTCCGCGCCGATCTCGCGCGGATCGTCGAGACAGTTGTTCAGCACGGAAATTTTGATCAGCTCGCGCGTCTCGATCGCTTCCGTGATGTGGCGTACGAGATGATCGTTAGTTCCGCCCTTGCCGACCTGGAAGATCGGTTGCAGATGATGCGCCATCGAGCGCAGATGTCTTTTTTGTTTTCCCGTTAACATAAATAAACTTCCTTCTTTCGTATACGAATACGCGGTAACGTTCCCGCTTGCCACGCCATTCGTCTATAGTTCAAATATAGGAAAGCATTTGATTTCATCATACTTTCTCTATATTTCTCGGATTGAAACGCGCTGCGCTCCCAAAGGACGGCGACAGCCGTTTCACCTTGCAACCTTTGTTGTCCGCCGTTCCTTACGCTTGCAGCGCTTCGAGCACCGTCTCTCTCATGGCCGACACCGGAGCGGCTTGTCCCGTCCAATATTCGAACGCATACGCCCCTTGGTAAATAAACATGCCGAGACCGCCGTGAATTCTGCAGCCGCGGGCTTCGGCCCGGAGCAGAAACTCCGTCTTCAGCGGATTGTAGATGAGATCGCTCGCCACCGCGCCGGGCTTCATCCAGCTTCCTTCGATCGGCGACTGTCCCACGTTCGGGAACATGCCGACCGAAGTCGTATTGATGACGATGTCCGCATCGCCGCACCATTGCTCCAGCTTCTCGTTCGGTATGGCCGTCAGTCCCGCGGCCTCTCCGCCAAGCGAATCGGCCAGTTGCTCCGCGCGCTCCACGGTGCGATTGGAGATGGCGACGGACTCCGGTTTCTCCTTAAGCAAGGAGTAGACGATGCCTCTCGAAGCTCCGCCTGCGCCGATGACGACGATTCGTTTGCCCGCGAGGCCGGATTCCGCTTCTTCCTTTAAGGAGCGCACGTATCCGATGCCGTCGGTGTTATATCCGGTCAGCTTGCCGTTCTCGTTGACGATCGTATTGACGGCGCCGATCGCGAGCGCTCCCGGATCGATCTCGTCTACCAGCTCCATGACTTGGAGCTTGTGGGGGATCGTGACGTTGACGCCCCGCATCCCCATCGCCCGAACGCCATCGACGAACGCCGGCAACGTCTCGGAAGTAATATGGAAGGCCGTATATACGCCGTTAATCCCCGTTTCCCGGAACGCCCTATTCATCATGATCGGCGATTTGGAATGCCGGATCGGATCTCCGATGACGCCATACAATACCGTATGGCTGTCGATTGTCCCATTCAATCTATGCTCTGCCACGGTTGCTCCCCCTCGATTAAATCATGGAATCCCGCAGCATGACCTTGACGCCTTTGGGCGCGTAAATATCGATCAACGCGCCGCGCATGCCGTTCGCCTGAATCCAGCCCAGTCCGGAAATGAACACGTCCTGTTTCGCTCCTTGTTTAACGCGCAGCGAATGTCTCGTCCACTCCGGAATGGAGGCGAGTTCGTCCCGCGTCGGCGCGCCCAACAGCTCTCCCTTATGCTCGTCGTACAGCTCGTCCGCCCGCTCGAGCTTCGTGCGGTGCACGTGCAGCGCGTTGGAGATATATAGCGTAAACGATTGGCGTTCGCCTTCGACGAAGTCGAATCGGGCCAAACTGCCGATAAATAAGGTTTGCTTTTCGTTTAGCTGATACACGAGCGGTTTGATCGGCTTGTCCGGCATCAGCGATCCCAAGAAGCTTCGCGGCACCACTTCCGTCATCCGGCTCGCGTAGACGATGCCGGGCGTATCGATGATCGACTTGCCGTCCTCGAGCGGGATATGAACCGCGTCAAGCGTCGTCCCCGGATAGCGGGACGTCGTGAGCTCGCGCTCCATGTCGCTGAAATCGCGAATGAGACGGTTAATGAGCGTGGACTTGCCCACGTTCGTGGCTCCGACCACGTAGACGTCGCGGTTGCCCCGATGCTGCTCCAGCGCTTCGATGACGTGCTCGAAACCCATATTCCGTTTCGCGCTGCAAAGAATGACGTCGACCGTGCGCAAGCCCTGCGACTTGGCCGCGCGCTGAACCCAGTTCCGGATCCGATTCACGTTCATGCCTTTGGGCAGCAGATCGATTTTGTTAACGACGAGCAGCACCGGGTTGTTGCCGACGAACCGCTGCAGTCCCGAGATCAAGCTGCCTTCGAAATCGTATAGGTCGACGATATGGACGACCAGGCTGTCCGTCGTGCCGATGCTGCCCAGCAGCCGCAGGAAATCGTCTTGATCGAGGGCAACCGAAGAAGCCTCGTTATAATGTTTAATCCGGAAACATCGTTGGCAGATGACCGGTTCCCGCTGCAGAGACGCCTCCGGCAGGTAACCCGGCTTCTCCGGGTTGTCCGTCTGCAGCGCGACGCCGCAGCCCGCGCAGGATGGCGCTTGATCTCTAAGTTGTTCGTCCTTCACTTCGTCTCCTCCTCATACCACAATCCGCGCTTGCGCAATCTCGCGAGCGCGATCCGCTCCAGCCTGCGGTTAAACAGCGTCATGACGCCTTCGTCCGCCGGCGATATCGGCGCGACCAAGATGGTATATAGCCCCATCCGGTTGCCTCCGAGCACGTCCGTCATCATCTGATCGCCGATCATGACGGTTTCCTTCGCTTCCAGCCCCAATATCGCGAGCGCCTTGCGGAACGCGCCCTGGGTTGGCTTGCGGGCTGCATGCACGAACGGTATATCAAGAGGAGCTGCGAAATTGCCTACTCTTGTTTCGTTATTATTGGATACGATGGCGACGCTAAAGCCCGCGCTTCTGACCTTGTCCAGCCAGAGCACCAGCTCCGGCGTTGCAAGCGGCTCTTTGGCGCCGACCAGCGTATTGTCCAAATCCGTAATAATGCCCCGAATACCTTGGGCCGCAAGTATGTCAAGATCGATCTCGTACACCGATCCGACCCTCATATTCGGAAGAAGCCTCTCGAACATTGTGTGATCCCTCGTCTTTCTCCCTGCTATCTTACGAAACTATACCATACAATCCGAATTTGTTGCAAAAAAATACCGCCGCCGGCGTACCGGCAAGCGGTCTATATTATAGAAGGAAAAATTGCGGATTCCCTTTTGAACATCCCTTACTTTAACTCGCCGATCAAATATCGGACCTTCCCCGCAAACCGCTCCGCTTCCTCCCGCGTGACGGCTGCCTGGCTATATTTGGCATGCTCGAAGCTGTCGAGGACGTAGCGGAAATCTTCGGTGAACCGCTTTTGGGACTTGGACCACCTTAGAATCGCTTCGCGAAGCGTTTCGTGCTCCTCGCGTTGCAGCCCTCGCTTCCGGCATTGACGCAGCAGCCTGTTCGTCTCGACGACGATCTGCTCGTTAGCCGAGTAGTCCCTGCCTCGCAGCTTATTCCAGATCGCCGGCAGGTCGCGACGGCGAAGAATGAGCCAAACCGCGCCTCCCCCCAGAATAGCGGACAGCGCCACGATCGGCCACACGCTGCCGTTCGATTCCGTAGTGGATTCGTTCCCCGTAGTAGGCAGCTCCTCGACAGGAGCGACCGTCGGAGCCGGTGCCGCTTCGTCCTCGGCTATCATATACGGGAAGGAGAAGCCCGCCGTAGCCTCGAACGAAATCCAGCCGTAACCTTGGAAGTAGATCTCTACCCAAGAGTGGGCGTCGGAGTTTCTGACCGTGTACATGCCCGCGCCTGACGGATTGTAATCTTCGCCGTCCAGCATCTCGCCCGGACCGTACTGCTCGGCCGGCAGCACGCCGGGCGCAAAACCTTTGACCCATCGGGCCGGCATGTCGAGACTTCTAGCCATGACGGCCATGGCGGACGAGAAGTAATCGCAGTATCCTTCCATAAGCTCGAACAGGAACTGGTCGACGAAATCGTCGCTTTCGCCGGTCAGCTTAGTCAGATCGGGCTTATTGTTATATACGAAATTCGTGCGCAAGTAGTCTTCGATCAACCGGGCCTTCTCGTAATCGCTGGTGCCGCTCGCGGATACTTGCTGGGCAAGTGCGCGCACGCGATCCGGCAGCGAACCCGGCAATTCGGTGTACATGCGATGCAAGGCTTGCTCGGGGAATGCCGCGTCGGCCGTCTTGAGACCTTCTTCGTCGAGCACGGTCACGGTCGATGTGATGGAATAGGCCGACGGGTACGTCTCGGGATTGTTCCACGCCAACTCCCACTCCGTCGGGAACCACGCAAGCGACCGGGGTTGGATCGCGGCTTCCTCGTCGTCGACCCAGTTCACCTTGGATATGGGCGCCGCCCCGAACAAGACGGGATAGGGATCCTCCCGAATAAGCGATACGATCTGGTTGACCTCCACCGTCTCCGCTTTGGAACGGTCTACGCTCTCTTCCAGCGGAGCGCCCTTGCCGACGAATTGTCTGTTATTTCCTGCAATGCGATCGGCATCCACCCAGCCTTCGCCCGTATAACTCGCTTTCGACTCGCCCCGCCAGTAGCTCCGCTGCGAAGTGGACACGGTCATCATCGGCGAGAAATCGTAATCGAACCCGCCCCCGAGCTTGCCGTCCTCGCGGCTGTAGCCGGAGCTGGCATTGCCCGTATTTTGCGGCGTCAGATTGCTCGGGATCGCTTTATCTCCGAGAAAGACGCGAACCTCTTGGCCCTGCGCGTTCTTCCAGATGGTATAGGGATCCTGGAGCAGCGGCGCGATGGAAGGCACGTTCGTCCCGATTAACACGAGCAAGGCAAGCACGATAATCGTCGGCGTCACCAGTCCGATCGGTTACTCGAACAGCGCCTTCCAGCTGTCCGGATGGGTAACCTGCAGCTTCCGGAGATGGTTGACCACGAGCCATAGCAGCGCGGTGAACACGACAATGGCGACATCGTCCCATAACCAGATCGGCGTAAACGAATCCGCGACGGTCAGAATAAGAAGCGACGCTCCGATCACGCCGAACAATCTCGCGCGGTTGATCGCCCATGCCGTAAATAAGAGATGCAGACCTAGCAACGCGATGCTGATCCAAATAAACGGATGCAGCTGCGCGAGCTGCTGCTCCAGCCACCAACGCCACTCGCCGCTGCCGGACGGAAGAGCGATTTCCCAATCCTTCCGGGCAAGGCGGTATGTGATCCATACCGCCGCGACGAGCTGAATGGACCACCGCAGCCATCGATACCGGTGCGGCAGCAGCAGATCGACCAGAATGGCCGCCCCGACCGTCGCATAAGCGATCGCAAAACTTTCGTCCCACCAATAAGAGTCAAATACAGATACGGTGGCCATGAGAACGACTCCAACGAACAGCGATACAAAACGTTCGTACCAACCGTTGCCCATATAGGAGCCGATGCTTGCCCAGAACCGTCTCATGCTGTCACGCTCCCTTCGAGGGCCGTCGGAAGATCCTGAAGCTGCTTCACTTCGTACAGCTTCCAGCCCCGGCCGCGGATCAGATTTCTCCACGCCGCGTTGCCGCTCGCGTTGTCATCGATTGCGCCGACATGGATTAAGCAAGGCGTGACGCCCTTGCGAGAGAGCCATTCCATGCTGCGCACCATGCCGCTCCCGGTATCCGCCGTAATCAGCAGCGCGAAGGCGCCAGGCTCGACAATGGATTCGGAGCGCGTCAGCGAATCGTAAATCCGGTAAGGCGCATCCGCGCTTACAAACGTTAGATGTTTCATGGCCAAGCTTCGCTGCTCCATGCCGGATCGCGGCGGCAGCATCGTCGGCTTCGCCCCCGGAGACAGCAATCCCATCGCGGTGTCTTCCTTTAATCCATGTTCCATAAAGGAAGCTGCGACGGATACCGCGAGCTCGAAGCGGTCTAACGAATCGCCGTAGGTCGGCGAATGACGATCCAGTATGACCAAGGTGCGCGGAAGCGACTCCCGCTCGAACGCTTTGGATTTCCATTCGCCGGTTTTGGCCGTTGCGTTCCAATGGACGCGGGACAGCCGGTCCCCGTAATGGTATTCGCGGACGCCGTTGATCTGCGTCGTCTCTTTGGCAGAGCGCGATGCCGAGGCGTGGGAATACGGACCGCGGATGCCCCGCTGGAAGCCGCTCCATTGCCTCAAGGGGATCGTCTGTGGCAATACGCTGAACGCCGATTCCGTCGCGAAGCTGCCGGAATGTTCGAAGAGACCGAAGACGTCGTAGGCTAGACATTCCGTCTCCGCAAACCGGTATTCGCCCCTAGGCAGCGGCGGCGTCTGGTAACGAATCGATCCCGTCCGCTTCCAGCTCGGAACGAACGACGTTTCGAATCGGAAGATGCGGCCGTCGTGACGGACGAAGCTGTCGCGCACGATGACGTAAGGCAACGGATAGTATCCCGGAATGCGAACATCGACGGAGACGTCCAGCGAGCTGCCGGCCGTCAGCGTGTCCGGCTGCGAATCCGCGCCGTGAAGCGAATGCGATCTGGCTCCCTTCACCTTGCCGATGCCGCTATAACGGCCAAGAAGCAAATATAGGAGAAGCAAGTTCAATATGATGAAGAGCATAAAAGATGTTTTGCCGCCCTGGAACAAGAAATAAAATAAGCTGCTGGCATAGACGGCCGCGATCAACAACTTGCGGAATCGCTGCTTTCTCTTCTCGTTCATGCGTTATCGCTCAAGCCGAACCGGCACTTTGATCGATTGCAGCACCTGCTCCACGACGTTGTCCGCCCGCAAACCGTTCATACGGGCTTCCGTGCGGAGCAACAAGCGGTGCGATAATACGTAAGGAGCAAGCGACTTGATGTCGTCGGGGGTCACGTATTTGCGTTGATTGAGATAGGCGCTCGCCTTGGCCGCGCGGGCAAGGGCGATCGTCGCGCGCGGACTCGCGCCGAGCAGCACCTGCGGATGCTCGCGCGTGCTGCGGATGACGCCGACCAAATATTTGCCGACGGCGTCGTCGATATGCACCTGGAGCACCTGCTGTTGAATAATCGCCATGTCGCTGGCATCTAGCACAGGCTGAATGGAACCTGACGGCTGAATGGCGCGGTTGCCCGCGATCATGCCTTGCTCGTCGGCTTCGCTTGGGTAACCTAGGGACAGCTTCATCATGAACCGGTCGAGCTGCGCTTCGGGAAGCGTATACGGTCCCTCGAATTCGATCGGATTCTGGGTCGCCAGCAGGATAAATGGCTGAGGTAGTTCGTAAGTCTCGCCGTCCACCGTGACATGTCCTTCCTCCATCGCTTCCAGCAGCGCGGATTGCGTCTTCGTCGTGGCGCGGTTGATCTCGTCGGCCAGCAGAATGTTCGTCATGACCGGGCCCGGGCGGAACATAAACGTCTCTTGTTTAGGATGATAGATGGAGACGCCGGTAATATCGGTAGGAAGCAAGTCCGGGTTGCACTGGATGCGGCGGAATTGGCCTCCGATGGATCTCGCTAACGCTTTCACAAGCTGCGTCTTGCCCGTGCCGGGAACATCCTCCAGCAGGACATGGCCACCGGCAAGCACCGCGACTAGCAATCTTTCGATTTCCTCGTTTTTTCCCAGGATGCAAGAGTTGAGATTGGATAGAATCGATGAACATAATTGCATATCGTCTGTACGAATATCCACGATAAAAGACCTCCCGGAAGTGAAGTATGAAAATAGTCGAAAATAGAGGGGATAAATTAAAATAGAAGTTCAAAAAGTTTGGTTTCCAGTACCGAGAAAATTGAATGAAGCTAGAAACGGAAGGAGCGGAGCGTAGCAGCGCTACGTGAGCACCTGCAATGTTTCCGAAGGAAACATACTCGAAAGCATACGCTTCGGTTCGGCAACCCCGGGCCCCGCGAAAGTAACCGGAATTAACTTCGTAGCTTCGCTTCACTTTCGTGGGTATCAGGAAAGTTTCGATGTCGAATATGCTTCCAGACATGCTTCGTAATGGGAAGCGGACTTTTTGAACATCCTATAGGACTATTTTACAGTACAGCCTTCCTCGTGCACAAATCGCGTTCATCCAAAAAAAATTGGAGAATCCTACAGGATTCTCCAAACGGTCTTTTAACCTTTGGGCCGTATGACTAGCGCGGCCAGAAACGAGAAGATGATCGCGGCGGAAACGCCCGCGCTCGTAACTTTAAAGATGCCCGAGATGACGCCGATCCAGCCTTGATCGTGCAGCTCGGTAAGCGCGCCGTGCACGAGCGCGTTGCCGAAGCTCGTGATCGGGACCGTTGCGCCCGCCCCAGCGAACTTTACGAGCGGCTCGTAGAGTTCGAATCCATCCAGGACGGCGCCGATCACGACAAGCGTCGCCATCGTATGGGCGGGAGTCAGCTTGAGCACGTCGAACATCAGCTGCCCGACGACGCATATCGCTCCCCCAATAAGAAATGCCCAGAGAAAGATCATGCCTGCGCCTCCTTTCCGGGAGCGGCTATCGCTACCGCGTGGGCAATGCAAGGAATGCTCTCCCCTTGTTGGAATGACAGCGGGGATAGGAGCGCGCCGGTCGCGACGACCAGGATGCGTTTCAGTTCCCCTTTGGCGATGCGCTTAAGCAGATGGCCATAGGTGACGACCGCCGAGCAGCCGCAGCCGCTTCCGCCCGCCTGCACCTTCTGCTTCTTGACGTCGTACACCATCAAGCCGCAATCGCCGAAGACGGTATGATCCATCGGTACGCCGTCCTGCATCAGCAGATCCCTGGCGATGGGATGGCCGACGCCCGCAAGATCGCCCGTGACGATGAGGTCATAGTGGCCGGGGGACCGGCCCGTGTCCTCGAAGTGCGCCTGGATCGTGTCGACCGCCGCCGGCGCCATCGCGGCGCCCATGTTAAACGGGTCGGTGATGCCGAGATCGACGACCTTGCCGATCGTGGCGCATTCGATGACGGGCCCGTCGCCGGATGCCGCCACCAGCGCGGCTCCGGCTCCGGTCACGGTGTATTGCGCGGTGGGAGGCTTCTGCGAGCCGTATTCCGTCGGGTAACGGAATTGCTTCTCCGCCGTGCAGTTGTGGCTGCAAGTTCCCGCCAGCACATGGGTGGCGGAGCCGCTGTTCACGAGTTGGGACGCCAGCGCCAGCGTCTCCATCGAAGTCGAGCACGCGCCAAAGACCCCGATATAGGGGGCGCCGATCGACCGCGCAGCGAAGCTGTTGCTGATAATCTGGTTCATCAGATCCCCTCCGATGTAGAACTGCACGTCGCTTCGCTGCAGCCCCGCCTTCTGGATGGCGAATTCCGACGCTTGCTCCAGAATCAGGCGTTCCGCCTTTTCCCAGCTCTTCTGCTGCATGTCGAGCTCCGGATGCACGAGGTCGAAGTCGGCGGCAAGCGGGCCGTCGCCTTCGTCCGGACCGACTACCGTCGCCGCGCCGATGATGACGGGTTTGTTCTCGAACCACCAGGTTTGTTTGCCTTTTAACATGCTTACTGACCCCCGGTGCCCAGAATGAGATGCGCGATGCCGACAAAAAACGCGGCGACCGTGCCGTACACGATAACCGCGCCGGCCAGCTTGAACATATTGCCGCCGACGCCGAGCACGAGCCCTTCGCTCCGATGCTCCAGCGCCGCCGAGCACATCGAATTCGCGAAGCCCGTCACCGGCACCGCCGATCCCGCCCCCGCGAATTGGGCAAGCTTGTCGTATACGCCCAAGCTCGTCAAAATAACGGATATGAAAATCAGCACGGCAACGGTCGGATTGCCCGCCTGCTCCGGCGTCATATCCATCAAATGCATGAACAGCTCCATGATGACTTGTCCGACGACGCAGATCGCGCCTCCCACCAGAAACGCCTTCACGCAGTTGGCGAACACGGACCGCGGCGGCTCCTTTCCTTTGGCAAACGTCTGATACTCCTTGGGCGACATGGACATTTTCTGATAGCGGGTTGCGTCTTCCTGTTTGTTTGACCCAGAGTTTAACTGCGAAGCTGACCCCTTGGACTTGGACGCCACTGTTGTTTCCTCCTTCAAGGTCGGCCGCCGGCTGCTTCGCCAGACACCGATCCTTATCCTTCCTTCCCGTTCATTATTTGTTGCGGCGCTCCATCTTATGTAATCCAAACCGAAATTTCCAATTATTTTACAACAAAGCAAAAAGCCCCGATTCGCCGGTCGCGATATCGAGGCCATTTTTTCCTACTTTCAAATAATTCGGCTTTCTAAACGTAACAGTTCAAAAAGTTCGGGACGCGGACTTTTTGAACAACCTCTACTACGCCTTCAATAATGGCAGGAACAATCCGCCGACTACCGAACGGTTCTGGAAGCCGATCTGCTTGCCGCTAACCGTATCGTACCAGTCGGTGAACGGAACCCGGCTCGGCGTTTCGTTGAGGAAATGCCAGAGCGGTTCCACGATACGCTCGAACTCCTCTTTTGTATTCGCCATCGATGCGCTCCAGACGAGCCAATCGGCTTTCGTATACGAGCTCCGGCTATCCAGCGGCGTGCCGTATTGGTTTTGCGTCGCGATATAGTGGCGGACTTCGTTCTCCGCTACGTCCTCAGGGAACAGATGCAGGCCGAACAAACGG
>JAQSXN010000394.1 GCA_029256665.1 Paenibacillus sp. | reverse complement strand
TTCGTTCCTTGGAACAGCACCTCTCCGCCCTTAACCATCGATGGCGGGGACGGCAGCAATCGCATAATCGTGCGGGCCGTCACGCTCTTGCCGCTGCCCGATTCGCCGACGATGCCGAGCGTCTCTCCTTTGCGCAGCTCGAAGCTTACCCCGCGAACGGCTTCCACTTCTTTATCTCTAACATAAAAAGATACTGACAAGTTATTTACCTTAAGCAAAGTATCCATGATGTCACCTTTATTTTTTTATTTTTTTTCGCGGTTCGCGCATCTTTTCTGATTACTTGCAAATAGCTATGAGAAAACCTCTTTTGTGGTACTATAATCATATAGTAAAATATTATTTCAGGCTATTATTTCACGGACTAATAAGATGTTGACTTTTTACAACCCTTAAAATAAAATCTACTATATCGATCGGAATTATGCAATATAAAATACATTCGGGTTCAATTCGTGATCAAAAACGGTTATATTGAACTTCCTTAAAGGAGCGGAATAGATTGACTGGCGATGCTGCTGCAACGGGATACGGCTTCATAGATCGTATTGCCGCTATCTATCAGAAAATGTTTTTGAACCCCGCCTATCGCCTCCTGCTTCTTATTCTTGGAGCGCCGATCACGCTGATCGTGTTCGTGGTATACCAATATCGCAAAGCTAAAGACGGCTCGCGGGAGCATGAGCATCAATTGCGCGCCTCTCTAGTCGCTTCCGGAGCGAAGGAACGGTTACTGGGTGAAGCGCGGGACCAACTGCAACGCAAGTACCGATTCTTCGGTCAAACCGTTTCCGATGATCGGATCGGCCGCGAAGCCGAACAGCTCGCGGACTCACGCTTTAATGCGTTAGTAAAGGAACGGTTGACGACGAACGAAGCAGCAGGGAAAGAACGGAGCGGCCCCTCTTACTCGAATACGTTTGGCGAGCTGCTAAGTCACCCTCTGTTCCTCGCAGCGACCATCATACTTGGATTGCCTATGTACGCCTTAATGGCCGTCTATTCCAATCCGTACGTCAAATACATCGCGGAACGACTGTTTATGGCGCTGTTCGTTATTCTTGGCGTCGCGTTTCTCGTGTTCACGATTTTGTACATCTCGCCGATGAGTCCCGCGGCCAACATCCTTGGAGAAACGGCGACGGACGAGCAGATTTCCGCCTTTAACCGTCTCTACGGTCTGGACCAGCCTTATCTCGTTCAACTGTGGAACACGATTAGAGATATCTTTACCTTCGACCTGGGCCGTTCATTCGCGGGCAACGAAGACGTGACGGCGTCCATCGCGAACAAGTTCCCGGTTACGCTGACTTTGACCGTCGTCTCGACCTTGATCGCGGTCCTGATCGCGCTGCCGATCGGCATTATATCCGCCACGCGGCCCAATTCGTTTTTTGACTACACGTTTATGTTCATCGCCCTTCTGGGGCTGTCGATTCCGAACTTCTGGCAAGGCCTGATCTTCATTCTTAACTTCTCGATCAAGTGGTCCTGGCTTCCGGCAACGTACAATCCGGGCAATTGGCTGTCGGCCATCATGCCGATCGTCGTGCTTGGCACGGGGCTGACCGCAGCAGTCGCCCGCATGACGCGTTCTTCGACGCTCGAGGTCATTCATGAGGATTACATCATTACAGCCCGCGCTAAAGGGCTGGCTCGCAGAAACGTATTATGGAAACACGCCGTGGGCAACGCGCTTATCCCGATCATTACCGTCATCGGGCTTCAGTTCGGCGGAATGCTCGGCGGAGCGGCCGTTACCGAGAAGGTGTTCAACATTAGCGGTATCGGAAGCTACATCGTCGATAAGCAGTTTATTCCCGATATTCCCGCCATCATGGGCGGCGTCGTCTATACGGCGATCACGATCTCCATTATCAACGTAATCGTCGACCTGATGTACGCGTTCTTCGATCCGCGGATCCGATCCAAGATGAAGCAGTATTAATTGTTGTCATTTAAAAATAAAAATAAAGATTCGGAAATTCACTTTTCAGCACCGAGAAGGTTGAATGAAACTAGAGACTGAGGAGCGGAGCATAGTGGAACTATGTGAGCACCGGAAGGCTCGGTTGAATTCAAAATTCGAAGTGTATCCACTGCTTGAATATGCATCGTGATCAAAAGTGAATTTACGAATTACATCTAAAGCAGGTGCTAACTTGACGACTATTACGTTAACAAAACAAGAAACCAACTTCAGACTGAAGTCGGCGCCCGAATACGGACAAGCCAGCTTTGCGGGCATCATCACGCTTGTGCTTGCGCTTGTCTTCCTGGTTAACAGCTATGTGCCTGACGAAGGAGCATTCCGGCCCGCCGCTCTAATCGCCAGCATCGCTTACTTTGCATTCGCCGCGCTGCAATTCGGCGTATGGTTAATGATCCGAAGCAACCTGCTCCGCGGAGGCGAGATCGGCACGGGGACGAGACGACTAGGGTACGTGCTGATGCTCAGCTTGCTCACCGCCAACGTTTTTGTTGTCGCTGCCGCATTCCAGCTCGTCAAACGCCGCAAGACGGCCGCTTATACGCTAGCCGTCTACACACTGCTTACGACATTGCTCGTATTTGCGGTATCGGCGCTTAATTTGTTTAAGCCGTACGTTGCCAACGGCTTCCTGCCCGGCATGTTCTTGCTGCTGGTTTCGGCCGCCGTGCAACTGATCGCCTTGCTGCTCATCGCGAAGTTCGGCAATGGCGCGGTGCTTCCAAAGTGGATGTGGTTTGTTGCCTTCATCCTGATCGCGACCGTGGCGACCGGCAACTTGTTCGCGTTATTCCTCGGACTCTTGCTTATCGCGAAGCTGCGCGACAAAGGCTACACCTCCGGCTCCAAGGTAAGCGACATCGTCGACCGACTGTCCAGAAGCTCTACGTCGATGCTTGGTTTGCTGTTTATTTTGTTCCTGCTCTCCTTGTCCGTGACGAGCTACATGACGTTCGACTACGGCATGGCGATCGACAACAATTACGCCGCGATCTTCCAGCCGCCTAGCTTGGAATATCCGCTCGGCACGGATAACTTCGGCCGCGACCTGTTCTCCCGGATCGTGTTCGGAGCCCGGATCTCGCTCGTGGTGGGACTGCTGTCCACGCTGATTCCCGTCATCATCGGCGGCGCGCTAGGCGCGATCTCCGGTTACTACGGCCGTCAGACGGACAACATGATTATGCGGGCGCTGGATATTCTTTACGCCATTCCGGGCATCCTGCTCGCCATCGCGATTATCGCGGCATTCGGCGCCAGCACCACCAATCTGATTCTGGCGCTCAGCGTTGGCGCGATTCCGACTTACGCCCGGACGATGAGGGCGAACGTCATGCTCGTGTCCACGCTGGAATACGTGCAGGCCGCGCGCGCTTTCGGCTCCAGCGACTTTACCATTTTGTTCAAGCACATCGTGCCGAATTCCCTGGCGCCGATGATCGTGAAGTCGTCGCTGACGATCGGCACGGCCGTTATTTCGACGAGCAGCCTAAGCTTCCTGGGGCTCGGCGTCGAGCCGCATATTCCGGAGTGGGGCAATATTTTGAAGCTAGGAAGCGCCTATCTCGAAACACATTCTTACACGGCCATCTATCCGGGCCTCGCGATTATCGCGCTGGTGCTGTCGTTCAACTTCCTCGGCGACGGCTTGCGCGACGCGCTGGACCCGAAGCTGGACTAATGACCCGTAACCTCGTTCATATTCCATCGACTTCCATGTTTCGAAACCAAGAATGGACGATGAATGAATGTGAGTTAACCTATATACAAACATCTCTAGGAGGGGAACACCATGAAGAACAAAATGAAACTCGGCGCCATGCTGCTGCTCAGCTTAACCATCGTGTTAAGCGGCTGCAAGCTGACGACCAAAAACGATGTATCCGAATCGCCATCGCCTACCGAAGGTTCGGCCGTCGTCGACAACAACAAGGTAGACATCGAGGTGCTCGGGATGAGCGCCAACGAAGCGGATCTCAACATAATCCGCGACCAGCTGAACAAGAACGGCTTCAACGTCAAGTTGAACCTTCAAGCCGACTACAGCAGCTTCAAAGCCCAGCAAGACGCGGGCAACTTCGACGTTGCGCTGTCGGGCTGGACGACGGTAACGGGCAACCCGGATTACGCGGTACGCTCGATCTTCAAGACGGGCGGAGACTACAGCATTATGTCCGATGCCGACATCGACGCGCTGATCGAAAAGGCAGCCGCGCAAACGCCGGAAGAATATACGGCAACGTATAAAGATTTTGAACAAAAGCTCGTATTCGACAATGCTTACATCGCGCCTTTGTACAGCTCGCTGAAATCCCAAGCGCTTAACAAGGATGTGCTGAATCCGGAATCCGTCCGTTTGTCCAAATCCCGTTCCTTGCCTTGGGAAGAACTGGACTTTAACGACACTGCCAAACGCGACAAAGACGCGCTTGTGCTTCAATCCACCATGCCTACTCTGACGTCGCTTGACCCGATCAAGGGCAACGACGGCTCGATCAATATCATCAACACGAACCAATACGTTCGCCTGGTTAACCTGACGGACGACGACAAAGTGACTTCCGTCGGCTCCCTATCCCGCAAACACGCGATCGCGGAAGGCAACTCCGAGTACTACTTCATCCTGCGCGACGACATCAACTTCGCGGCCGTTAAGGATAAGAAGGCTGTCGACACGGGCGAG
>JAQSXN010000393.1 GCA_029256665.1 Paenibacillus sp. | reverse complement strand
ATTTCGGTTCGCTCTTGGCGTCGTAACGCGCGCTCCACTCGGAGAGAACGGCATCGCGGTTTTTCGCGGCAGATTGCAGATCGTATTTAATTAATTGCTCGGTCGGATTTTTGGAATAACCGGCGGGAATTTCGGCCGAGTCGTTTTTGACCGACACGATCGGGTAGTTTTTGGCGTACTCCGCCATCGCATCGTCCGTGATCGCCCAATCCAGGAAGTCCTGAGCCGCTTTTTTGATCGAATCTTTTTTCATCAAAGCATTCGCTTCCACATCCCAACCGGAGCCTTCCGTCGGGAACACGACTTCTACCGGCGAACCGCTTTCTTTCTCCGAAATGCCGCGATAGCCAAAGGAAATGCCGATCGGGTATTCTCCCGTGCCGGCCATCTTGGCAGGCTTGGAGCCGGAATGCGTATAAAGTCCGATATTCTCGTGAAGCTTGTCCAGGTACTCCCAAGCTTTCTCTTCGCCCATCAGCTGCAGCAGACCCGAGACCGTAAGGAAGCCGGTGCCGGAGGAAGCCGGATTCGGCATCGTAATCAAACCTTTATACTCCGGCTTGATCAAATCCTCGTACGATTGGGGAATCGCAAGTCCTTTTTTCTCCAGCTCGACCGTATTGACCGTCACCGCGGTTTCCCATGCGTCGATGCCGACCCAATGCGCCGGTTCGTTGCTATCCTTGAATTCCGGTTGGATGCGGTCGATGCCTGCCGGGGAATAAGGCTCCAGCATGCCGTTCTGATCCAAGACAAGCAGACTCGTCGCGGCAACGCCCCATACGACGTCGGCTTGCGGGTTGTCCTTCTCGGCCAGAAGCTTGGCCGTGATGATGCCCGTGGAGTCGCGAACGATGTTTAGTTTGACGTCCGGATATTGGGCGTAGTAGGATTTCAAATATTCCTTTAACTGATCGTCTTCCAGCGCCGTATATACGGTGATCTCGTCGCTCTCTTCGTCTGCCTTGCCGCTGCTATCCGCGCCGCTTGCCGTTTCGGCCCCCGATTTCGCGTTGCTGCCGTTGTTGCCGCCCGTGATCTCCGCATTGCCGCACGCGGACAATAGGGCAACGATCGCGATGACGCAGACCAGCCATAAGCCTCTTTTATTCATTCTTTATCTCTCCCTTGTTTTTGTTCTTCTTTCAATGCCAAGTATAAGGTTGGTTGTTTAGCCCACCGTAAAATACACGTTAATAAATTGTGTTATATAGTTGTTTTCCTGTTTTTACGTGCGATTTATTCGGCAACAATCCAATGAATATCTTGATCGGCCATCTTGGCTTTCCAAGCGAGTGGCGGCGGCACGTCGCTAATAATCATATCCACGTCTTTGAAATCGGCGATTCTGAAATAATGGGTGGTGCCGATCTTCGTATGGTCCGCCAGGACGATCGTCTGCTTTGCTTGTTTCATATAGGTCCGGGAGAGCATACCTCGCTCGTCCTCGTAACTCGTAATCCCGTTGTCGATCTGCAAGCCGTCGGCGACTACGAATGCTTTATCCACGTTGAAGCTGTGCATGAAATCGATCGCAAGTGAACCCGCGGTCCGATAATGCTTCGTATTTACGCGACCGCCGACCAATACGATGTCGCCGTCGAATACGTTGCGGTTCCGATAGCCGATCAACAGATTCAACGTGTACACAGAGGTAACCAATATGGTCAGCTGCTTTTTCAAAACGAGCGAGTCGATCATCTGAAGCGTTGTCGTTCCGTCGTCGATAACCACGACGTCTTTGTCCTGCACCAAGGCGGCGGCCGTTCGGCCTATTCTGCGTTTCTCTTCCGCCTGCAGCACTTCCCTGCGCACGTATGCCGGCTCCTCGCGTTCCACGTTGATTTTGACCGCGCCGCCGTAAACCCGCTTCAGCTTATGCTCGTACTCGAGCTCTTCCAGATAACGTCTTATCGTCTCCGACGAAACTTCAAGCGCTTGGACCAATTCCGGCGTTCGGACCTTCCCTTGCAGTTGCAGCATGTTGATTATGACGGCTTTTCTTTCTTCACCGGCCAAAGACACTGGCGATCTCTCCTTCTCTACGCGTTTTCGATGCGGTGGTGAATGAAGATGCCCCGTCTCTCCAGCTCCCGGAATATGACGGCCGGTTCAAACGTTTCCTCCGGCGTAACGACGCCGGCATGGCCTTCGCATATGGTTCGTCCGGACGCGATGAGCTCCGTCGCGATCGCCAGCGGGATGCCGACGTTCCGCGTGTAGGCGCGTAGCTTCTCCCAGCCGGGAACGGAGCCGTCCGATGCGGGATGCGTGTGCGTCAACGTATGTTTCACCGGAAGTCCCGTTTCGCCGGACAGGCCCGTAGCCTCGATATGAAGCGCATAGCCGTAGAGCTCGGTCGAATGGCCTTCCCGCGACTGGAATAAATATTCTCCGATGGCATCCATGATGCCGAACGGCTCGGAGCCGGGATGAAGCGATACCTTGTCGTTGCGAAGGAATCCGTAATCGTACAGAGCGCGTACAAGCCGCATGTTCTGCTGCGGCCACGTTCCCCGCACTTCGATCAGCTTCACGCCTTTGGCTTCCAACGCTTTGGCAAGCGTGCGCGTTTCCGCGTGCGGAATAATGTATTGGACGGCCTTGCCGTACGGTTCCGGCAATTCGATCTCGCGAGGCCGCGCGAACGGCTCTACTTGGACAAACTCCCCGTTTTCGTATACAACGCGTCCTCGCAGAGCCGGATCGTATTCGTACGCCGTCGTCTCCGCGATCGACCTGGAGAACGCGATCGGCCGGTAGGAGCCGTGGCTTACGCGGACTTCGCGCACTTCGCTGAGCATGTTCGCCGCATGCATCGCCATCATTTGCGTCACGCCGGGCGTCATGCCGAACCCGGGCAGGCAAAGCTTGCCATGGCGGACGAACCCTTCATGGCTGCGGTCTTCGTCGCCGAAGCCGTTCAGATTCACGCCATGGCATCCGGCTTCCGCAATGCAAGCCGTCGACAACCCGTTAAGCGCAATCGTCGTTCCGTCCATGACGATGTCATATCCCCGAAGCTGCGCCACCGTCGCCTCATGGTCGTGAACGTTCACTTGCACGGCTTTCACCCGGGGATCGTTCAGAGAGGCTGCGAGCGCCTCGGCCGCTTCCAGATTGAAGTCTCCGACCGTAATCGTGTCGAACGATGAAAACTCCACCAGATCGCGCACCGCTTCGCTGCAAATCCGCCCCGCTCCGCCCAAACAAAATACTTTCATTTTATTTCGCCCCCATATAGGTTTTGACGATTGCCGACAATCGAGCCATATCGTCTCTGCTTACGTCTCCGATGCTTCCGATCCGGAAGGTCGGAACCGTGGTTAGCTTGCCGGGATAAAGGACGAATCCATTGCTCTTTAAGTGCTGGTAGAACGCAAGAAAATCAAAGGATTGTTCGGACGGGTAGCGGAATGCGGTAATGATCGGGGATTGCAGCTCTTCGTCGAGCAACGCCTCGAACCCGGCTTCCTGCAACTCCGCTACCAGCGTGCTTTGGCTTGCGGCGAACCGCCGATTCCGTTGCTCGATGCCGCCCTCCTGCTCCAATTCCTGCAATGCTTGATCAAATGCTCGCACGACGTGAGTCGGCGAAGTAAATCGCCACTTGCCGCCGGAATTCTCCATCGTTTCCCATTGGTCGTACAGATCAAGCGACAACGATCTTGCGTGGCCCTTGCAGCCCGCAAGCGTCTCTCTCGCCGCGATGACGAAGCCGAAGCCCGGCACGCCTTGTATGCATTTGTTGCTGCTGCTGATCAGGAAGTGGGCCCCAAGCTCGTGAATATCCATGGGAATGCCGCCGAAACTGCTCATCGCGTCCACGATAAACGTAATGCCGCTGTCTCGCACCGCGGCCGCGATATCCGCTAGCGGGTTCAGAATACCCGTAGTCGTCTCGCAATGCACGACGGCGAAATGCGTCACGGCCGGGTCGGAGGCTAGCAGCGCTCTTACCTGCTCCGGGTCGACGGGCTCTCGTTCATCGAAGCGCAGCACGGCAGTCTCGATCCCCAGCGTCCGCGCGATTTGAACAATCCGTTCGCCATATGCGCCGTTAACGGCGACGGCGAGTTTCCCGCCTTCCTTCGGCAATGCCGTTCCGATCGTCGCTTCCACGCTGAACGTTCCGCTGCCTTGCATCAACACCGCCGTATATTGCCGCGCCCGGCCAGGAGCCGCAAGCTCGACCAACCGCTCTCGAATGGATTTAACCAAGCCGTTATACTCCTCGTCCCATGTGCACCAATCCTTCAGCATGGCTTCCTTCACCGTACGCGTCGTCGTCAGCGGACCCGGCGTAAGCAGCAAATATGGATTATCCGCAGCCGTCCGAACGATCGTTTGTTGTCCGGTCTTCATCATGGACGGCCGCCTTCTTTCATCCGATTGTCGATATGGGCGATGATGCGGTCCAGTTCGCCGATTTCGCGGATGATGTAATGGGCGCCGGCATTCGTAAGCCGCTCGGAAATCTCCACATACGTTTTTTCCTTCTCGCGTTCGGTCAGCATCTCGAATTGTGCCAGCGAAAGGCCGGGTTCGTTGCCGCCGAATACGACGCCTACCGTCCATACTCCCGCATTGCGGCCTTCAAGCATGTCGACTTCCGTATCCCCTACCTTTACGTAGCTTTCCATCGGGTATAAACCGAGCTTCTCGGCGTTCCGGTACACCATCCAC
>JAQSXN010000392.1 GCA_029256665.1 Paenibacillus sp. | reverse complement strand
TCCAAACCTATAATGTCCAAATCGGTCAATGTCATTCGTTTCTCGCAAATCTCTTGCATATCAACTGCACATGTGTTATGATAATTTAATGTGATATTTAACCCCTATATATATCCCCAGTAAGAATCAACTATATCCTCTGTATTTGATCATCTTGACTGACGATTCCAACTCATGTTTCATCTGTTTTTCTGATTCACGCTGGCGCGGTCATTGGAGCCGCAAGGACGGAAGAGAGGTAGGGCTTTCGTTGTTTTGGGAAAAAAAGACGCACGTACAACTGTGAAATGCATGCTGTTCCGTTACGCTGTGGGGATTTCGTGTCGCTTGACCGATAGCGACAGGTTAAATATATGCAATTAAGGGCTGCCTGGCCGGCGACGATTGTCGCTGGCAGGGCAGCCCTGTCCAATTTATTGCGCTATCTCTTCATGTAAACACGACTCTTCGGATTCACTCCGCCCGGACGGTAAAAGGCACCGTAAACACTTTTCCGTCTCGCTGGAACTGGCCCCAGATCCGGTAAAGCCCGGGCTTTGGAAACTTCGTGGAAAATTCCGCTTCCGGCCCGGCGCCATTGCCGTTTTCGGCATGGACATGCAGATACGATTTCGCGCCTTCCCCGATAACGACAACATGACCGATGGCGCCCAAATAAGGCTCTAAATCGGAGACTGCCTTGCCGTTTGCGGCGTTCTCGAAGCGGAACGTCAGCTCTGTCTCTTGTCCTGCCTTCAGCGTCGAGATCGCTAGCGACACGTTCAATCCATTAACTGTTTTCGGCTTCGTAATGTCCGTATCAGGCGCGATCGGCGTTTCCGATTCCATTCCGGCAACGTGAACATTGCCCGTAGCGGTCAACGCGGCTTCACCCGCCGGCTTGTAGTCGGCGAACAAACGGTAGGTTCCTCCCTTCGAAAGCTCCGCTTCCTGAAAGAAGCCGCTCTCGCCGTCATACTCCGGATGCAAATGTTGAAATTCGCTTAAATCCTCGCTGACCACGATCAGATGCATCAGCTTTTCGTGGCTGATGTCGAACTTTTCGATCGGCTTGCCTTCGCCGTCCTTCATGTTCATCGTGATCGCTAACGTCTCTCCGGCTTTCGGATGTTCAGGCTCGAAGAACCACTCCACCGTCGAGGCGGAGGGATCCGCCGCTCCGTGTCCTTCGTGAGCCGTCTCGGATACGGCTTCACCGCCATCATTGTTCAGCTCGCCAGCCTCATGTCCGTCATGATTGTCATGGCTGCCGTTCGTGCCGCTTGCGGACGATTGCACCGCATGATTACCGTGAGAGGCTCCCGCCCCGCTTCCGCATCCGGCGGTAACGGCAAGAGCGGCGCACAGCGTGATCGCCGCCACCATGGATCGGTTGTTCTTGATCATTCGTGCATGCCTCTTCTTCGCCGCCGTGCTCTTAGACCACATCGTAGCCTTGATCCTCGATGGCTGCCTTTATGTCATCCAGACTCACTTTGGATTCGTCGTACTCCACCGTCACCTTCTTGTCTCCCAGACTGACCTGGCCGCTTGCCCCCAGTCCGCCTACCGCCTTCTCTACCGAGCTGACGCAATGTCCGCAGGTCATGCCTTCTACTTTCAATACAACGTTTGCCATCTGATATCCATCCTCCCGTTATTTCATCAATTTATTGACCGTTACTAACAATTCCTCTATCACTTCATCTTCGCCGGCTTGGATTCGCTCCACGACGCAACTCTTCAAATGACCTTCGAGCAGCAGCTTCGCCACGCTTCCGAGCGCCGACTGCGCGGCCGCGATCTGCGTTAGGACGTCGTCGCAATACGTATCCTTCTCGATCATGGACTTAATGCCGCGAATCTGCCCTTCGATCCGATTCAGACGGCTCGTCAAGTTCTGCTTCATCTTCTCGGAGTGATGGCTCTTCCTGCCTTCTTCGGTTTCCGAGTGACAGGCATGCTCGTCGCAAGACTCATGTGGATGCTCCATATAATACCTCCCCAGGGTATGTCGTTTATATGACTATCTTATCATACCCCTAATGGGTATGTAAAGCGGCTTGCCACTGCCAGTCTTTACATGATTCGCACTATTCATGCAACTCCGTTTATGCTAAGATCCTCTTGCAAGCGCTATCCAATTCAATTACCATTCATTTCAACCTTATTCGAGAGGAAGAATCGCCATGAATAATCCCATCAACTTCGCCCACCGCGGAGCAAGCGCCTATTGTCCCGAAAATACGATAGCCGCATTTGCCGAAGCGGTCCGTCTCGGAGCGACGGGCATCGAAACCGACATTCAGCGGACAAAGGACGGCAAGCTCGTCTGCATCCATGACGAATCCTTGCTGCGCACGACAGGTCTGAACAAGCTTGTATGCGACACGGACTACGAGGAGCTGGACGCTCTCGATGCGGGAAGCTGGTTCGGCGCCGAATTTGCCGGAGAGCGTATTCCGACGCTTGAACGGCTGCTTCTTCTAGCGGCAGAATCGAATCTTGTGCTCAATTTGGAGCTCAAGAACGGCGTCGTTTTGTACCCTGGCATGGAAGCGGAAATTATAGCGGCCGTCCGCGAGGCGGGACTCGCGGAGCGCGTAGTCTTGTCGAGCTTCAACCACTATTCGCTCGCGCTCTGCAAGTCTTTGGCGCCGGAGATTCGTACCGGCATTCTATATATGGAAGGCTTATACCGTCCCTGGGCTTACGCTGCAACTTTGCAAGCGGATGCGCTGCATGCCTACCATTACGCCGTATTGCCTGAGTGGGTACGGGAAGCGGCCGAGCACGGAGTCGTCTACCATCCGTTCACAGTCAATGACGAACGGGAAATGCGACGATTGATCGAGGCGGGCGTTGCCGGCATCATCACGGATTATCCGGATCGACTGCGCGATCTGCTCGAGGCGAGATGACTACTATGCGCGCTTATTCCCCTCGCGGCATCTGGCTGCTCGGCTTCGGTTTCTTCAGCATCAGCATCACTTGGGCGCTATATAACGCCTATGTCCCGCTCTATTTGGAGAAGTTCATCACGCAAACGGCGCTGATCGGCTTCATGATGACGATCGACAACTACTTCGCGATGTTTCTGCAGCCCTGGATCGGTCGCAAGAGCGACAAGACGAGATCTAAGTTCGGCAAGCGCATGCCCTTCCTGCTCATCGGCATGCCGCTCGCTGCCGTGTTTGGCGCGCTAATTCCTTGGCACAACGGGCTCGTGACGCTGGTTGCGTTTATGGTGCTTATGAACTTGTCGATGAGCCTCTACCGCTCGCCGACGGTGGCGCTTATGCCGGATCTGACCCCTGCGGACCAGAGGACGCAAGCGAACGGCATCATTAATTTTATGGGCGGCATCGGTTCGATACTGGCATTTGCAGGCGGTGCTTACCTTAATGATTGGCATACGTCGATGCCGTTTTTCACATCATCCGTCATTACCCTTCTCTGCATGGTTATTCTGCTCTTCGTCGTTCGCGGGCAATTGCAGACTGATATCTCCGCCTTCGAACGCCGGGAAGAACCTAAACTGACTAAGTTCAGCGCCGAATGGAATCGGCCTACGTTGTTCCTGCTGGGAGCGATCTTCTTCTGGTTCTTCGCCTACCAAGGCGTTGAAGCGTTGTTCACTCTGTACGGGACCAACGAGATGGGAATGACGGACAGCGAAGCCGCCTTCTCGTTAGCGTTTTTTTCGTTGGCCTTCGTCATAGCTGCCATCCCGAGCGGCATGCTGGGCAACCGTTTTGGCAAAAAGAGAGTGATCCTGATCGGCGTTATCGGCTTGATCGCCGTCTTCTCGCTTATATCGTTCGCCGATTCGGTCCTGCTCCTGCGAATCATGCTGCTGATCGGCGGCCTGTTCTGGGCCTGCATCAACATTAACTCCTATCCGTTTATCGTGCAGCTCGGCGAAGAGAGCAGCATCGGGACCCGAACCGGCATCTATTACATCGCTTCGTCCGTGGCGGCCGTCTCATCCCCGCCGCTGATGGGCTTGATGATCGACTGGCAGGGCTACTCCGTTCTGTTCTACGTCGCGGCGGCCGGCATGGCTGTTGCGCTGCTCTTCTTGCTTGGCGTCAAGGACGGAGGCAGGGCGGTCGCGAATGCGTCTTCGCATACGGTTTAGCCATTGTACGGCTATATCTTCGCGCACGGTGCGTGTTTTCCAATATTTCGAGAAAATCCGGCGGCTTACGGACCGACCTGACACCGTGACCGCGCGAATTCCGTAGCCCGAAAGAGAATGGGGTAGCTGCTTCGCGCAGGATACTTTGAACGTAAGCGTATATCGGCACATGCCGTATTTTATTTTTGCGGATTGTTGACGCTTACGCATTTCTTCTTTATGTTCAGTTGTCTGCTAACGGACACCAGAACCGCTATTTGTCGAGGTTTGGCCCTTTTGAAATTGTAACGGACACAGCGGACCTAATCTTGCTCTGAAGGTTCACCAATTGAGCCAAAATGAGCAAATAGCGTTATCTGTGTCCGTTAGAACCTTCAAACGGGCTATTTCGTCGAATTAGAGGCTGTGATGTCCGTTAGAGAGCAGCTATTCTCCACCGGCACTTGCTATTCCATAGCATCACTTCCTGAATCAAGCAAAAAAATCGTCACCCCCTATGGTTCCATGTTTATCCTCTTAGGCAGTCGCTGAGTGGACTCGTGTTGAATTATGAACAAAGGCTGCTTCCATCGTCTTTCGACGTGGAGCAGCC
>JAQSXN010000391.1 GCA_029256665.1 Paenibacillus sp. | reverse complement strand
TTTGCCGAAGTCGTTGCTGTCGAGATGCTTGAGCGAATCCTGGCGCAGCTTGGCGAGGTAGGCGGCGTACAGCTTCTTCTGCTCCGGCAGCAGCTCGCTCGACTGCAGCGTCTCGATTTTCTCCGGCAGCTCCCGCAGCACCTCGGACTTGAGCCGACGCATCAGGAACGGTCGGCCGCGTCTCGCCACTTCCTCGCGCGTCAGCTCGCCGAACGCACGCAAGTCGGGGAAGAGAGCGGGGAAGACGGCCCGGAAGATCGACCAAAGCTCGTCCAACCGATTCTCGATCGGCGTGCCGGTCAAGGCGAAGCGGTACTCGGCTTGCAGCGCCCGAACCGCGCCGGCGGTTTGGGTATTCGCGTTTTTGAACGACTGCGCCTCGTCCAAGATGAGCGTATGGAATCGGTGGGCGGCATAGAGCTCCCAATCCCGGCGCAGCAGCGGATACGAGACGATGACGATGTCGGGCGTACCGTCTCCGCCCAAAGCCCAATCGAGCGCGTCCGCCCGCTCGGCTTTGCTGCCGTCGGCGATGACCGCGCGCAGCCCTGGAGCGAAGCGCCGCAGCTCGCCGCTCCAGTTGTACATCAGGGAAGCGGGCGATACGATGAGCGCCGGCCGGCCCGACGACCGGATGTCGTCCGATACGGACAGCAGATAGGCAATGCTCTGGATCGTTTTGCCAAGACCCATCTCATCGGCCAAGATCCCGCCGAAGCGGTAGGCGGCCAACGTCTTCATCCACTGGTAGCCCGTCTTCTGGTAGTCGCGCAATACGGGAAGCATGGAATCCGGCACGGCGAAGTCCATCCGTTCGGGATCGCGCAGACTGTCCAGCAGCTCCTTCAAGGAGCGGCCGAGCTTGACCGAGCCGGCGGACGCGGGCAAGTCGAGCAGCGCCGCCGCTCTGCCGACCGGCACGCGGGCCATGTCGCCGTGAAGCGCGAGATGATGAAGACCGACGCCGTTCATGACGCGCAGCATGGCGTCGAACGCTTCGGTCTTAAGCGGCAGGAGCGCGCCCGTCGCGAGCTTGTAATACGGCTTTTTCGCCTCGACCGCCTCCACGACCGCTTTGATTTCCTTCTCCGAGATGCCGTCCATCTTGAATTTGAATTCCAGCCAATCCGTCCTCTCGTCCCATGTCAGGTGCAGCTTAGGCGGGATATTCTCCGAAACGATGCGGAGCTTGACCGCCGCGGTCGCGTAGACCGTCAGAAGCTCCTCCAGCCGGGGGACGATCTCGTGCAGGAACAGAAATTCCTCGTCGTCTCCTTCCATCACGAAGCCGCCCTCCGTCTTCATGAATCCATCCTGCTCGAACAGATTCAGAATCAAGGATTCCTGCTCCGCATCGCGCATGAGAATCCGTTCCGACCCTCGCGGCTTATCCGTGTTCTCCAGCGGATTAATGACGATGTCGCCGTACTGAAACTCCAGTCCCGCGAGCAGACGTCCGCGAATGCGGTCCAGATAGAGGCGCGCCTTAAGCGGCTGAACCCAGATGCGGCCAGCGACCGAAGGAGAGAGCTCAAGCTCCCCGAGCTTGGTTAAGCTAGGGACGACCTTGTCCATAAACCGCTCGATCTGTTCTTGGGCAATGGCGAGACTTTCCTCGTCGGCCGTATCGCGAACCGCGGAGAAGAGCAGCCTCTTCAGCTTGGCCAATTGGGCGAGCCTAACGGCGGGCAACGGGTAGAAGACGCCGCGCATAAAGCCCATTTCGTAGGCTTCCAGCGCTAACGCGTCCTTGATGCCCTCGGCGGTGAACAAATAATGGTCCGCTTCCGGCATTCGGTCTAAGCGGAATCGAAGCGGCAGTCGTCCGGTCGTCGGACCGATGGCGGGCTTGCCATAGGAAACGGCAGCCGAACGGGCTCCGGCCGATGCGCGCATGACCTCTGCTCTAACGTTCCGCGCGGCGGCTAACGCCGTCAGGAGCTCGTTCCAGCCATGCGGCGACGGGACCATATAACGGGGATCGTCCTTCTCGTTCATTAGAGATTGGCCGCTAGCCTGCATGGCTGAAAGGTATTGCTCGTCTTGTTTCATCATGTCGATCAGCTTGCGGATGACGAGCTCGTCTTCCGGCGATAACCGCTGCTGCTTCGGGTCATACCGAAACGTTTTGGCGATTCCCATATCGCGCTGCTCGTCCACATGCCGGAGAAAGTCGGCGAGCCGCTGGACGACATAGAGCTTCTGCAGTCCGATCTTGAGCTCCAGCGAGAGCGTATGCCGACCGTCCCGCGCGGGGAGGAGCAGTACGCCGAATTCCGCGTTCAACGTCAGCCGGTCGTCGCGAAGCGGGCTTCCTAGGCCAGCGCGCCTCGGCTCCTCGCCGCCGAACACGCCGAACAGGCTCTCGACGATCTCGTGATCGGGCGCGCTGCTCAAATAGATCTTGGCCCCGCCGCTCTCGCGGATGTCGGGACGAGATCGGCTTCCGCCCTTCCTCATCCCCTCCTCAATGGCGATGAGGGCGGCCGCGATATGCTTGCAATGCCGATCCTCGGCCAGGCTGGACAAACATCCGCATTCCGGCTCGATGCCGCCCTCGTCGCTTAGGCGGACGTATACGGCATAAGGCCTTCCGGCCTGGACGATCACGGTGTATCGGCTTCCCGAGCGCTCGACGGTTACTTTGCCGTCACGGGCGTAAGCGGCTCCTTTATCGTAGTTATCCTGACCGCACAAGGCGATGATTTGTCGATGCGTGAGTATTGTGGCGGGCATAACGTTCTCCTTCCTAGCAAAGCTTCGAAACCGGCTTTCGTTCCGAAACGGTAATACGACAGTTAACTCCCATTATAGTACAATGAGAAGACGATGAGCACATAATGGATACCGAAAGGGGGAGATTGGTTGCCGTTTACGTTCGCCCACCCGCTATACGCGGCGCCGCTGAAGCTGGCGAAGCCGGGATTGTTTAGTTTAACGGGCTTGATACTGGGGAGCATGTCGCCCGATTTCGAATATTTTATGGCGCTGGAGCCGCGGGAGACGATCGGGCATTCGCTCGAAGGTTTGTTCCGCATCGCCATGCCCTTCAGCGTAACGCTTGCTCTCATTTTCCATTACATGATCAAAGAGCCCCTCGCGGCTTGTCTCCCTTCCGCTTTCGGAATGGATGCCAGAGCAAAAGAGCTAATCAAGCGGTACGAATGGAAGCTTCGGAAAATAAGCGATCTCTTGCTGTTCCTGCTGTCTGTCGCGATCGGCTTCGGTTCGCATGTGCTTATAGACGCCTTCACGCACCGGTCCGGCTATTTCGCGGCGAGAATCGGCCTGCTGCAGGAGGAGCTGCTCGGCTTCCCGGCGTACAAGCTGCTGCAGCATGGTTCAACCTTATTAGGGCTGGCAGTTCAAGCCATCATCGTTTATCTCATCTTTCGAAAAATAAAGTTTAACGAGTCCACCCGATCCTCATCCATCTCGCGAGGTGCCAAAATCGGTTACTGGTCCATCACAGCGGGCATAATGATCCTGACCGTTGTCTTAAAGCTAACGCTTGCTGACAGCCCCAACCTCATCGGGATGCTCGTCGTGTCTTCCATAACCGGATGCTTGCTAGGGCTCTGGGTGGCGTCTATCTTGATCGGTCCGTGGATCGTTCCCCGAAACAACATTTGACTTCAAAAACTGTATATAATAAAATTACAGTATTCTAAAGTCAGCAGGTGATGATGATGGCAAACAAAGAACCGCAACGCCAGCCGAACAAGCAGCATGCCTCCTACGGCATTCCGTTCTCCGTGCTAGACGTCGCACCGATCATACAAGGCGGGACGGTAGCGGAGTCGCTGCGCAACTCTCGCGACTTGGCCCAGAAGGCAGAGAGCTGGGGCTATAATCGCTACTGGCTTGCCGAACATCATAACTCGCCGAGCATCGCCAGCTCCGCCACGTCGGTCGTCATCGGCCACGTAGCGGCTGGCACTTCGCATATTCGCGTCGGAGCGGGAGGCATCATGTTGCCGAACCATGCGCCACTCGTTATCGCGGAGCAATTCGGCACGCTCGAAGCGCTGTTCCCCGGACGTATCGACCTAGGGCTAGGCCGCGCTCCCGGCACGGATCAGCTTACGGCCACGGCGCTTCGCGGCGAACGCGGTACGAATGGCGGCAATTTCCCGGATCAGCTGGAGCAGCTTAGAGCGTTTCTTGATCCGGAAAGCTTCGAGAAGGCGATGGCCGTACGGGCGATCCCCGGCGAAGGGGCGGACATTCCCATCTGGCTGCTCGGCTCCAGCGACTTCAGCGCGCAGCTTGCGGGCCAGCTCGGTCTTCCGTTCGCGTTCGCGGGGCATTTCTCTCCGACGTATACGGTTCCCGCGATGAACCTATACCGGAGCTCCTTCAAGCCGTCTGCCGTGCTGGACGAACCGTACGGCATGGTCGCCGTTAACGTCGTGGCGGCTGATACGGACGAAGAAGCGGCTTACTTGGCCACCTCCATGCAGCAGCTGTTCCTCGGCTTCGTGCGAGGACGTCCAGGCCCATTGCCGCCTCCGGTCAAGGATATGGAGACGTTATGGACGCAGCAAGAGAAATATATGCTCCAGCAGCAGCTTGGCTCCTCGATCGCGGGCAGCCCGGAGACGGTCAAAGAGAAGCTGACGCAATACATCGAAGCAACCGGCGCGAGCGAAATTATGATCGCCGCCCACATTTACGATCACGACGCGCGCGTTCGGTCGTACGAAATTATAGCGGGTCTATA
>JAQSXN010000390.1 GCA_029256665.1 Paenibacillus sp. | reverse complement strand
GATTATGCTCCAACTGATCCGGCTGGCCGAACAAGCTGTTGACCGCTGCTTGGTCCGCGTCGCTCCAGCCCTCTAGCTTGCTCCATCCGTCATTCATCGTTGTCTCTATTCCATAGTTCAACCACTGCAGGAGGACATCCGGATCCTGTCTAGCCATCACCGAAATAATGTAAGAACCGTTTCCAGCCGAGTTCCATGGGGCAATCGCGGCGCTTGTCGAGTTAGCTTTGAGCGTACCCAGCGGTACCCAGACCGCATCGTCGTCGCTCAGCGAAGCCGCTTGCTCGATGGTCAGGGAACCGAGCCCGACGCGTTCGCCTTGCATTCGATCGAGAGCTTGCTGCGAATCGACCACCGCGAATTCAGGATCCACCAGTCCTTCTTTGTACGCTTTGGCCAGCCATTGCAGCGCTTGCGTCTCGTCCTCGGTAATCGCGTGATCGACAACCTTGCCGTCCTTTACGCTGAACCGATCCGGACTGCCGGTAAATACATGCTCCACCCAATCAAGCGATTGCTCGCCAAACGTCGTTCCGCCGATGCCGTAAGTATCGTGCTTGCCGTTACCGTCCGGATCGTGATTCGCAAAGGCTTTCATGACATTGTACAGTTCTTCCATCGTTGTCGGCGTAATGAGCCCCAGCCTGTCCAACCAATCCTTGCGGATCGCCGGGAAAGCCGCATGATGCGGATCGCTGAGGCGGGGAATGAAATAGGGTTCGCCATCGATATAGCGTGCTCCGGCCCCGTCTTCAGCGAGTTGTTTCAAAGTTGGATAATCGCTTAAATAAGGGCCAGGATTTATTGTAAAGCTCTCCGTAATTTCATCCGATAGGAGAAACGGTTGATCGAACAGCATAATAGACGGCAAGTCGCCGGCCGCGATCATGACCATCGACTTTTGTCTGTAGAAAGAAGGCTCCACCAAAGCGATTTCCGCATCCGCTTTGACGACGGATTTCATGTGCGCAAGCAAAGTCGACGGCGTTCCCGCTGCTTGCCCAGAGACCATCGTCATCATTCTGAATTTAGGCATGGCTAGCGGATCGGTTACGACGGCGAGACGATTGGCGGGCACCCATTCTACTTTCAGGCCGATAGATTCGGCGGTCGCGCGCAGCGGGATCCACAGCATGCCATCTTCGATAAATAAGGCGGCACCGCCGTCAATGGCTTTGCCGCCGACTTGAATACCGGAGACGTCGACGGTGAACTTAAGCTCGGGGCGATCTTTGCTCTCAGCAAGCAATGAGCGATCGACTTCGTTCCAAGACAACGTGTAGCCAGCCCCGGTAAGAAAATCCCTCGCCGGCACCATCATGACTCCATCCTTGAGAGTTGGTTCCTCGCTAAGACCAATAGGGAGATCACGAAACTCGACATGCACGCCTTTTTTCCACTGCTCCAGCTCTTCAATGAATGAAGGGGACGCTGCAACCGATGGGTTATCCTGCGCCCAGACGGTCGCATTACCGAAGGTTGATGCGGTTAAAGCGATAGCGGTCAATCCTGTTACTACCGTGCTTCCGTGCATCTTAAGCTTCTTTCGTTTCATGGGAATCCTCGCTTTCATATGTAAGTCCTACTACGTTAGTTTAACGCTTTCAATTGGGAAAAAGTTGCATCTATTTGGAGAGACTTGGAATTTGATTAGTTATGTTATAATCATTGAACATTTTAATTGGAGGGGAGTTATAAATGAGAGAACTTTATACGGAGCGATTGCGCCTGTCTATGGCTGACGAGACGAAATCGGAGCTTGTGCTCGATTATTTCAAACGAAATAGGGAGTTTCTGGCGGAGTGGGAAGTGAAGCGGGATGAAGCCTATTACACGGTCCGCGAGCAAGAGAAGTTGCTCAGGCAAGATATGGATCTGACGGCAGCCGGAATGCTGGCAAAATATTGGATATATAAACATCATGAACCCGGAAGAATCATCGGATCAGTCACGCTAAGCAATATCGTGCGAGGGCCGTTTCTGTCTTGCACGCTCGGTTATCGCCTGGATGAATTGGAGCGTAATCAGGGGCTTGTATCCGAGGCGATCACGCGACTGATTGCTTATGCGTTCGAGGAGTTGGGGCTGCACCGGATCGAAGCCAATATTATGCCCCGGAATGCCGCGTCACGGAGAGTGGCGGAGAAGTTGGGATTTCATAACGAGGGACTTGCGCTTCGTTATTTGCGGATTAACGGGAAGTGGGAGGACCATATTCGTATGGCGCTGCTTAACGAAGCGTTGGAATAACAAGGAAAGGTCCTCCCGACCAATCGTATATACCTGGTAGTCTATTGCTTTTCTATCAAACGCCGGAAAGATGCGTCGAGCGTTTCCTGGTCGGTTGATCCGATAATGGCGTCGACGACCTTGCCTTCCGTATTGACGAAATACAGCGCAGGGAAGCCGTCTCCTCCGAAACTGGCGTACACGCCTCCCGTTTCGTCCAGAAGAATCGGGTATTCGAGAGAATGCCGCTCTACATAGCTGCGGACCTCCGACAAGTCGTCTCGATTCGTAATGTTAACGCCTACGAGATTAAGTTTGTCTTTGTATTTGTTGTGCAGAGCCGCCATCTTGGGAGCATCTTCGTTGCAGTAGGTGCACCATGACGTGAATAACGATACGACGGTAGGTTTATCAGTGAAATCTACCTTCACCTGCTCGTTGGTTTCCAATTCGGTTAATTGAATCCCCGCGGCATCCGCTGTCGCGGTGCGTCCGCCGCCGTTCGTCAAACCTACATAGGCAAATATAGCGACGGCCGCGGCCGCGATCGATAACGTTAACCATTTCTCTCCACGCTTCAACGTTGCTCATCCTTTCGGTCAATGCGTATTCGCTTACGCCATCATTATACGACAGATGGAATCATTATCCAAACGGAAATCCTTTCACCGGATAATGCCAAAAAATCATGAACCGCTTGTCCATTCCTACCTGAAATCGGTTATAATGTTGAAGGATAGATTATCGTAGAAAGTGGGATCAGCATGGGCCGTAAATGGAATAACATCAAGGAAAAGAAAGCATCCAAAGATGCCAATACTAGTCGCGTATACGCGAAATTCGGAGTGGAAATTTACGTAGCGGCCAAAAAGGGCGAACCCGATCCGGAATCCAATCGCGCCTTGAAGGTCGTTCTGGAGCGTGCCAAGACGTACAACGTTCCGAAGGCGATCATCGACCGCGCGCTGGATAAAGCGAAGGGCAGCGCCGACGAAAATTACCAGGAGCTGCGGTATGAAGGATTCGGACCGAACGGATCCATGGTTATCGTGGACACGCTGACGAACAACGTAAACCGGACGGCTCCGGCCGTACGCTCCGCGTTCAACAAGCAAGGCGGAAGCATGGGCGTCAGCGGATCGGTTTCTTATATGTTCGACGCTACTGCGGTATTCGGCGTCAGCGGGAAGACGCTCGACGAAGTGATGGAGATCATGCTGGAGGCGGACGTCGACGTGCGCGACATCATCGAAGAAGAGGATTCCGTTATCGTCTACGCCGCTCCCGACGAATTCCACAACGTTCAGGAAGCGTTCAAGAAAGCCGGCGTGAACGAATTTACCGTTGCCGAGCTGACCATGCTCGCCCAGAATTACGTGACTTTGCCGGAAGGCGACGCCCAGACGCAATTCGAGAAGCTGATCGATGCGCTGGAGGACCTGGAAGACGTACAGCAGGTGTATCATAACGTAGAGCTCGAAGACTAGTATGTCGAACGGATGAAAGCCGCGAGTAATCGCGGTTTTTGTTTTCCTTAGAGATTGAATCGAACCTGAAGGGAGAATGATACATGGATTTACGTTATCCGATCGGAACGTTTGCCTATGAAGGCAATATTACGGTAGAACAGCGCGAGGTATGGATTCGAGAGATCGAGGAGCTCCCCGCGCTTCTCCGCGCGGCAGTGGAAGACCTGTCGGAAGAACAGCTTAACACGCCTTACCGCGAAGGCGGTTGGCAAGTTCGACAGGTCGTGCATCATATCGCGGATAGCCATATGAACAGTCTGATGCGTTTCAAGCTCGCGCTGACGGAGCAGCATCCGACGATTCGGCCCTACGACGAAGCAAGCTGGGCGGAGCTATCGGATTCGACGCGGGAGCCGATTGCCACTTCGCTCGTGTTTATCGCCGCTCTCCATCGCAAATGGGGGACGCTGCTGGGGTCCATGGGCGAGGAGCAATTCGCAAGAACGTTCTTCCATCCGGGCTCCGGAGAAACCGTTGCGCTGGACCGTTGCCTAGGCATGTACGCTTGGCACGGCAAACATCATCTTGCCCATATTACGAAGCTTGCCTTCCGCATGGGCTGGACGGAGTAGGCGATGGATAAGACGATTCAGCTATATATCGACGAGTTAATGTCCGGCGACAAACATCGAAGAACGGAAGCTTATTTGAGGCTATTAGAGATGACCGAGGAACGAGTCCCATGGGCATATGAGGTATGGGACCTGTTGAAGTCTCTACTGACCGACAATGACAACCATCTTCGAACGATCGGCGCGCAGTTGATGTGCGGTCTTGCGATTAGCGATCCCGACAAACGAATCATGGAGGATATCGCGGCCATCATGGAAATTACCCGCGATCCCATGTTCGTGACGGCAAGACATACGATTCAAAGCTTGTGGAAAATCGGCCTTGCCGGAGAGGAGCAGCGGCGGATGCTGCTGGACGTCGTAAGCCATCGTTACGAAACCTGCGAGGGAGAAAAAAATTA
>JAQSXN010000389.1 GCA_029256665.1 Paenibacillus sp. | reverse complement strand
TCCAGCAGCTCCTTGTACGACTGCCATTCGAAGTCGCGCGGGTAGAAGTGGAAGCCGCTTCGAAGCGCCTCTCCCCTGCCGCTGAACGAAACCGCGATGACGTGAATAAAGGGATACACGACGACCAGCGCAAGCAGCGTCAATGACGTATAGATGAGAATCGGAGCGATCCGGTTCTGCCATTTTGAAGTTACCATGATGAAAGTCCTCCCGCTTCTACCATAATCCGTTCTCCCCCTTGCTCAGCTTGCGAATGGTCAGGTTCGCGCCAAGAATGAGGAGCAGCCCGACCAGCGACTTGAACAAACCGATCGCCGCCGAGTAGCTGTACTGGAACTGCTGCAAGCCGACCCGGTAGACGTACGTATCGATGACGTCGCCGGTATCGATGATCACGGGGTTCAGCAGGTTGATGATTTGCTCGAAGTTGGCGCTCAGGAACCCCCCGAGGCTCAGGATGAACATGATCGCGATCGTCGGCATGATCGACGGAATATTGATCTTGATGATCCTCTGCCAACGGTTCGCGCCGTCGATAATGGCCGACTCCTGCAGCTCCGGATTAATGCCCGCAAGCGCGGCGAAATAGATGATGGAGCCCCAGCCCAGATCCTTCAGGATGGCGGAGACGACGACGATCGGGCGAAAATATTCCTTTTTGCCCATGTAGAAGACGGGCTCCTGACCGAACCAGCTTGCGATCTCCGCGACAACCCCTGACGTCGGGGATAGAAAGTAGATCACGAGCCCCGACATGATGACCCAGGAAACGAAATGCGGCAAATACATCGTCGTCTGAATGAACCGTTGAAAGTATCGCGACCGCACCTCGTTCAGAAGAATCGCCAGCACGATCGGCGCGGGAAACGCGAAGAGAAGCAGGTACAGGTTCAGCAGCAGCGTATTCTTGAGCAGCCGGTAGAAATCGTTGTTCTGGAACAGCTCGGCGAAGTGCTGCAGCCCTACCCAGGGGCTGCCCCAGATGCCGTCCACGACGCGGAATTCCTTAAACGCGATGATGACGCCGTAGAGCGGACCGTACTTGAAGACGAAAAAGAAGGCAAAGGCAAACAGAAACAGGGCGAGCAGCTCTCCGTGTTTACGTATGGTTTTCATGCTCCACTTCCTTAGGTGGCGGGGTCTGCCGCACCGCAGGGACTTTCATTGAAAGGCCTTGCGGCGCGGCGGCATCCGGTTTATTTTTTGAATTGCGCTTGGTACATGTCGTTGGCTTCCTTGGTCAGCTCGTCGCCGCCTCTCGCCTTCCACTCCGAGACAAACTTGTCGAAGTCGTCGAGCGGAATTTCGCCGCTGATGATTTGAGCAAAATACTTCTGCATTAGCGAAGTAAGGTCAGCCTTGTATTTGCCGTCCGAAGGCAGCGCAGAGAAGAGAAGCGCGTCGGTCAGATTCGGGGCGGAAGAATACGTCTTGATCGCGTCGTTAAGCGCAGGGTTGGAATACTTCTCGCGATAGGCTTGCGTCGTGATGTTGCCCATGGAGAACAACCGAACGCCGTCTTGGTCGCGCGCTTCTTGCTTCTCGTAGCCGGCAAGGAACTGGGTAGCTCCGGAAGTCGCGCCAGCCTCGGCAAAGTCCCAATGCACGCCCTTCTCGCCGAGCGTCGTCATGTTGATCGTTTCTTCGTCGCTGCTTTGCGCGCGCAGAATCTCGAACAGCTTCTCGAGCTTCTCCGGCTGATCCTTCACCTTGCTGCCAAAAACGATGAAGTTGCTCTTGACGCCCCAATCCCACGAGCCGTGGCCGCCGGGACCTACCGGGTTCTTGGCGAAGACAAGCTCCGAATCCGGGTTCAGCGATTTCATCTCGGTAACCGTGCCGGAGGTCGGCAGCGCGCCTTTGGCGATCTGCTCCTCGATGACGCCGATACGTCCGTTATAGAGCTTCTTGCGGTACGAATCCTGCGTATCCGTAATAAATTCGGGATCGATGACGCCGTCCGCGAACCACTGGCGCAGCTTCGCCAGAGCTTCCTTCGTCTCAGGCGCGACGGATCCGTTAACGATCTCGCCGTTTTTCTCGTGCCACATCGTAGGCTCGACGCCGAACGCTCCGAAGATGGAATAGAAGCCGGAGGACCAAGTCGATGTCGCCGTGCCGGTCAGGCCGTACGTATCTTTTTTGCCGTTCTTGTCGGGATCATTCTGCGCGAAAGCGTATACCGCCTTCTCGAATTCATCCAGCGTCTCGGGCGTCTTCGTAATGCCGACGTTGTCCAGCCAATCCTTGCGCCACAGCATAGCCAGATCGTATGGCTTCAGGTCGATGAACATCGGGATCGCCCACAGCTCCTCGCCGAAGGTGACCGTCTGGAACAGCTTCGCGTTTTTTTCGATGTCCGCGGAATACTCCGGCATCTTCTCCTTTAACATGGCGGGATCGATACTCGACAGCACGCCTTGATTTTGGTAAGCGGATACGTTAGCGGGATCGCCAAGCATAAAGATGTCGGGAACCTCGCCGGAAGCAATGCTGGCGTCGGTTACTTTGACCGGCTTGATCTTGACGTTGTATTTCTCTTCCAGCCACTTTTGCACTTTCGTATTCTCCACGACGCCGGCCGCTTGGAAATGAATGCCCCACGTAATTTCGACCGGCTCGGCGGGTTTCTCGGTAGCGCTTGGGCTTGGATTTGCGTCCGAGCTTGGGCTTGCGTTCGTATTATTATTGTTCGTGTTCGCGCTGCAGCCTGCGAGCAAGCCCGCCGCCACGGTTGCCGCCAATATCGCGGAGGTTAATTTCTTTTGTTTCATGTGCACGACATATCTCCCCTTCATGTTTCCATCGATTAGACCGCATCCTGCCTGTGGCACCCGGCCGGGTTATGGGAGCGGTTACAACTTTTACGATAGACTTCTTTGCCCGGCTTCTCAATCCTCTCTTTCGATTCTTTTTATGTTTTTGGCTTTCGAGGCCGATTCGGGACGATTATGTTATTCGATTTTTTGTATGTTTTTCGGGCTTCGCCTTGCCGGACCGCGCTCCTGTGGTATAATCCCCCTATTGGAGCCTTATTGATCGCTAAAAATGTAAGCGCAATCATGTATATAGAGGGGGCTTAATCGCATGCCGGGAAAAGGGTCGATCAAACATAACTCGATGTTCGTCAAGCTGCTGCTAACCCTGACGGCCGTTGCCGTTATTACCGTTATTCTGATCTCGACGGTTACTTATCGTATTTCGGCGGACAACAGCGTGCAGAACGCCATCGCCTACAATAGCTCCATCCTAACGCAGCAGCAAGAGCTTATCCATAAAGAGCTGAGCGCCATCAAATCCGCGACCGCCGGCATGATCGCGACCCAATCGTATCTGTATCAGACCAAAAGCAATCAACAATTAACCGTCTCTTCCTTAATCGACTTATCCAGCTTCGTCGTGGAGCAGCAAACAGTCAGTCCTTATATTGATTCCGTCTACTTCTATTACGATCAGCTTGGGCTTGTCCTGACATCGCGAAACGAGATCAAGACGTCTCCCATCTCGACATTCGCCGATCAATCCTGGCTGGAAGCGTGGCGGGAGCCGACGGCCAGCCGCACGCTTTGGCTGACGGGCCGGGAGAACGGATTCTCTCCGGAACGGCAGACCTCGAGCTTGCTGCAAAAGATGCCCCTGATCGGCTCCGTTAATGGAGCCATAGTCGTTAATTTGAATTTGGGTTTGCTTTTCGACGATTATTTGAGCCATTACCATAACAAAAAAGGCGTTACGCTTGTTTTGGGTCCGGATTCCGAGCTGCTTTATTCTGACGCCGGCACCGAAACGGGAGAATCGCTGCTTGGGGGGATTGATGAACGAAAGTTGGCTGATGGCAGCGGTTCCTACACCGACGATTCCGATCGGATCGTCTCTTTTACAACATCGGAGCTGACGGGCTGGCGGTTCGTCGACGTCACGGAGCGCTCCGCGATTCTGCAAGGCATGAACCGAATTAAATTTATCGTATTTGCCGTTGCCGCCGCTTACTTGACGGCTGCGATCGCGTTCTCCTTCTATTTGTCGAGACGGTTATACCGTCCGCTGCAAAGCGTCATCTCCTATATCGGCGGCGCGGAAAGCGAGAGACGGGATATTTCGGGCAACGTCACGAGCAATGTATCGGGCAATATCTTGAGCAGTTCCACGGCAGGCAGCTCCACAGCAGGCAGTTCCACGGGCATTGTTAAGCCTCCGCGCGACGAGGCCGGTTATATTAGGCAGCGGTTCGATCAGATGGTCCGCAACTGGGAGACGTTAATGACGGAGAAGCGGCAGGTTGACACGCTGTTATCCGATAACCGCACGGCGATCAAGGAAAAATATTTGAATGATCTGATCCAGGGAAGCGGCACGGACCAGGCGGCGGAGCTGCTGGGGCTTCGCCTCGACTTCTCCAGGTTTGCCGTCCTTACGCTTGAGCTGGAGGAGCCTTACCCTCTGCAAGAGCCGGACGGCAACTTCCAATTCCATCTGTTCCGTTACGGCCTGATGGAGGAGCTTGCGGTCGAGCTGGACGGCGAAATTTTTGCGAAGGACGACAAACGGATCGTCATCCTGCTTTCGGTGCCGCCTTCGGACGGGGAGGGCTTCCCCGCGGAGCAGGCGGGCGCGCTGAAAGAACGTTTGCTATCGCGTTACGGCATTACGGTGACCATCGGCGTCAGCCGGATTTACATTGGCGAACGTTTGGCTGGCCGCGCTTACGAGGATACGCTAGAAGCGCTGCATCT
>JAQSXN010000388.1 GCA_029256665.1 Paenibacillus sp. | reverse complement strand
ACCGTCGCCTCGACGGCCGGCAAGCCCGGCGCGTAAGGCAGGGCGCGAATCCGTGCCGTTCCTACTCCAATGCCTTTCAGCAGTCCGGTATTATCGACGGTCACGATATCCGGCCGATCGGAGTTCCATGCGACGCTCTGCAGCGATGCATCCGCCGGCTGATAGGTCAGCTTCAGCTTGCGTTCTCCATGGAGCGGCAAGGTATACGCCGACTCGTCAAAAACGGCGCTAACCGCATCCAGAAACGTATACGCGTTCAAATCATCCACCGCAATTGCTCCTACGCTCAACCGGTAAAATCCGAACGCGACGTGCCGGATAAGCCCGGTCTTCCAATCCGCCGGCCATTGAGCGGCCACCAGCTCATCGTCGATCCATAGATCGTAGGCGTCGGTGTTCGTATCCAGCACCAATCTGACTTCATACCAGCGCCCTGGCTCATACCCCGACACCGGCTTCCATCCCCCGGCGGAGCCGTTGTTCGCATCCCATATGACAAAACTTCCGCTGTCGCTCATTCCGAGCTTCACAAGCTCCGATCCCGAATCACTGACGAATCGCGGCAAGTACACAAAACCGCTGGTCTGATCCGCCTTGATCCGATAAGCCAACACGGCTCTGTCGACAGGCCCGCTAAGACTCGCGCGGGGACCGTAGCTGGCCGGCAAGGTTTGCTCCTGCCGGAGGTTAAGCGCCTGACCGGAGTCCGATGCGATCACCGACGCGCTTACGGCCGCGGGCATTGTCCCGTAATTCCAGCCCGCGCTCGGTTTGGAGCCGACGGCAACCGCCTCGAAATTCTCGTGCAGCAAGTCGCCTGGCTGAGCCGCCTGCTCCGTTGTGACCGTAACGTCGCTTTGCGCGCTGAGCGAGTTGTCTGCCTTCGACATCGCGATGATGACGGCGTTCCCCGGCGCAATCCCGCGGACTTCGCCATTCTCATTAACGGCGGCGATCGACGGATCGGATGAAGACCACTGCACCGATTTGTCTATCGCCCCGCTAGGGAGCACCTCTGCCGTCAATTGTCCCCGCCCGTTGGTTGGGAGCGTCAAAGCGGCAGGCGACACGATCACGGCGGCAGGCGACACGCCGTAGACGCTCACCTGGACCGAAATCGGAGGCAATCCGTCCGCGTAAGGCGCCGCCGTGATCCGGGCGGTGCCTACGCTATTCCCGGTCACGACGCCCTTCTCGTCCACGGAGACGATACCCGGATCGGAGGAAGACCAAGCCGCGGTTGTAATCGAGGCATCCGCCGGCTGGAATTGCAGTCCTAGCCGATAACTCTCCCCGTTCCCGATAGTATACGAAGCTTCATCGAAGGCACTGCTCACCGCCGTCTTGAACGGACTCACCGTCAAGTCGTCGATATAGAAGCTTCCCGTACTAGCGCGATAGAAGCCCATGCTTACGCTCCGTATCTGACCGGAAGTGCCATCGGCTTGCCGTTGAATAGCCGCAGGCTCTCCGTTGATGTACAGCTCATACTTGTCCGACGCGCTGTCCAGAACAAGGCTGACATCGTACCATTGACCCGCTATGTAGCTGAATATCGGCTGCCAGCGGTCATTCTCCCACACGACGAAGCTGCCCTTATCGTTCATCCCAAGCTTGACCAGTTCTCCGCCGTTCGCATTATAGAATCGGGGCAAATAAACGAAGCCGCTCGTCTGCTCCGCGATCACCCGATAGCTTAGCACCGCCCGCTCCGCATCCGCGGGCAGGCTGAAACGCGGTCCGTAGCTGTTCTGGATAACGGCCGATTGCGTAAACTTGAGCGCGCGCCCCTCCGTTGGACCGGGAGCCTCGTACACGGCTGCCGTCACATTAGCCGGTACGGTGCCGAAGGACCATCCGTCCGTCGGCCTCGCGCCAATGTCGACGTTCTCGAAGCTCTCGAAAGCAAGCAAGCCCGCTGCATGGGCCGTTGGGGCGTTTGGCGCGCTGACCAGAAGCGATGCTGCAAGCAGCATACACAAGAAACCGCTTACAATCCGTTTGAAATAATGCCACATAAATCTTTACCATCCTCTCGCTTAATTTGATGAAGTTCATGTTGTTTGCATCGTTGTATGTAGGCCATCCGCCATATCTGCGGTTGAGCGGGCATCCCTCCTTCTTCTCCAATGTATAAGCATCTCTTCATAGAGGGCAATACACATAATTCCGGCATGCACAATTCGCGACAATCCCTGCCTTCGCTGAAACGGTGTATGTGAAATTATTGAATATTGCCTGCTGCTGCGCGGGGAGATAAACTGAGGGCAATTAATTGGAAAGGAGTCGTGTTACGGATTAAATATCACGGTTAGCGCTTTAGTCGAATTCCCCAAAAAACAAGAATGTAGGAGGTAGATGATTACGAATGAAAAAATCCGGGCTTCTGCTTTTTTGGACTGCCTTGCTGTTGGTCTCGATCTGTTCGCCGCTTTCGGAAACGACAGCCAATGCCGCGGTCCAGGAAACGTATTATGCTTCCCCGACAGGCGGCGGCACCGTTTGCACGCTGGCAGCTCCTTGTTCGCTTACAGGAGCGCGAGACAAGGTCCGAACCGTCAACGCGAGCATGTCAGGCGATATTGTCATCATGCTTCGAGGAGGAATGTATGCGCTTACGCAATCGTTGGCATTTGATTATCGCGATTCGGGAACGAACGGTCATCGCATCATTTGGCAAAACTATGCGGGAGAGGAGCCTATCTTCTCGGGAGGACAATCGCTGAGCGGCGGCTGGACCTTGCATGACTCGACGGCGGGCATTTACAAGAAAACCGGCGTCACGCAACGCTTTCGCCAGCTGTACGTGGATCAGTCCCCAGCTGTAAGGGCTAGAAAACCGAACGCGACGGATCCTGATACGATGGGGGCTTACCACGAAGCGATCAGCGCCGGTGTAACTAACAAACAATACAAAATCAACAAATCCGAGATCGCTAACTGGAGCAATCTTAATCAGGTGGAGATGGTGCTGCAACCGCATTGGTATCATAACAGGCTGAGAGTCTCTTCTTTCGCGACGGATTCGGATTATGCCTATGTCAGCTTTCTCGCGCCGGAGCACAACAGCGCCTTTACCAAAGCCGCGTCCTTCTATACCGCCAATGCCTATCACTTCGAAAATGCTTACGAGCTGCTTGACGCTCCCGGGGAATGGTATCTCGACCGTTCCTCCAATACTTTGTACTACAAGCCAAGAACCGGCGAGAATATGGCCTCTGCATCGGTTATCGTCCCTGTCGTCGACGTGCTCCTTCAGTTGAGCGGGACGACCGCCAATCCCATCCATCATCTCCAATTCGGCGGGATCACCTTCCAGCACAGCGGCTGGGATGCGCCAAGCTCCAATGGACTTGTCGCTACTCAGGCCGCCTCGCCGATCAACTCCCTCAACGTTCCGGGAAGCGTCCAGGCGACCTACGGCTATCAGCTTCGCTTTATCGGCAATACCTTCCGTCAGCTTGGCGCAACAGGGCTTAAGCTTGGCTACGGGATCAAGCAGAGTCAAGTAGTCAACAACGTTTTTGATCATATCGCCGCCAACGGCGTAGAGCTGAGATCTCCAATTGCGGCATCGGACGCGAATCTGACGAAACACATTCTGATCGGAAACAACGCCATTACGCGCGTTGGACAGCAGTATACGAACGGAATCGGCATAGTCGGCTATTTTGTTCAAAACACCTTAATTGAACACAATGAAATCTCCTACTCCCCATACATGGGAATTCAGCTTGGCGGTCAAGCAGGGTGCAACTGCGCAACGGGAATGCAGACGAATCGAATACGCGCCAACGACATTCATCACGTTATGCAGCTGCATGACGACGGAGGAGCCATCTATACGTTAGGCAGACAGTCCGGGACGATTGTGGAGCGGAATTACATCCACGATTTTGGCAAAAGCAGCTATGCGATGAACTATCCCGTGGCCGCTCTCTATTTGGATAATTACAGCGAATATATTCGCGTTCAGGACAATGTTTTATCCGCCATTCATACCGCTTCAGGCGCACAGATGACCTACGAGCAGGTTGGCGTCGGGGCCATAAATAATTTGTGGTCGGGCAACGATACGCAGAATGCAACGGTCATCGGCGAAGCTGGCATCCGCTCGACCTACGCAGAACCCTCCATGATCCTGTTAGAGGAAAGCTTCGATGCCGGGACGACAGGGACAGCTCCTGCCGCCTGGACAATTGCCACCGGGAACGGAAGCGTGCAGACGGCCGACTTGCCGAGCACGACAGACAAAAGCGTGCTGCTGAGCAAGCCGCTATCCGCTACCTCCACCCTGGCGAAAAAAACATGGACGCCTGCAACGGGGATCGTCTCGCTGCATCTTCGGGTACGTCCCGAGCAGACCTCCGGCTGGAAGATGGCCCCTTATGTGCTGGACGGAACGGGAACCGCGGCGGTCAGCGTTGCCTTCGATTCCGGCTATATTAAAGCTTATAACGGCTCTACGCTTGTCCCCCTGCAAAGCTTCACGGCAGGCGCTTGGTATGAGCTGCTGCTTGTGCCCAATACCGGCACGGATCAATATGACCTGTATGTGGACGGTATTCGCAAACTGGCGAACGCCGGGTTCCGAAACTCCGTTGCGAATATAGGCGGTATTCAGCTCGGTATCGGCGACGGGCATTCGGGCGGCTTCCACTTCGATCAAATCGCGGTGAATGCTCCATGACGTTCGGCTAAATCAAACCATCAAGAGGACCCCAGCCTCCGCTGTAAAGCGGAGG
>JAQSXN010000387.1 GCA_029256665.1 Paenibacillus sp. | reverse complement strand
ACGGATCCCGGCTACATTCTGCAGGTGCTCGAGGATGTCATGAACGGCGCTACCTATTATCAGTCCAAAGACAATGAAGCCGTATCGATTGTCGAAAACAGAGGTGAATCGCTTGAAATTTAACGCGTTGCTGAACACGCCCGTCCAACAGTTGCTCTTGGCTCTGATCGGCATTATAACCTCCCTGCTAATGATCATCGGACTGGTGGATACGAGTCTTGGCTCCGCCTATGACATCCCCGAGAATATCTGGATCGCTCTGGCCATTACCGCATGTTCCTGGGGCATGTACGGCATTCAGCGCCGGATGTCCGCCTATCGCAAGCTTGGAGAGTGGATTACGCTTGTATATCCCTTTCTCATGCTCGTATTTGTATCCGTCTACATCCCGGAGCTCGTCGCACAGCTTTGGTGCCTGCTGCTGTTCTATCCCATCATGATCAGCATGATGGCAAATTTCAAGCTGTACAGATACGCTTCAGCCGCCTTTTTGCTTTATTTCACGCTGTATACGATATATATGCTGCCCGATTATATCGATCAAAGCGACGATGCGACTTTAACCGCCTCCCTGCTTCGTATCGTAATGGCTGTCGGCAGTGTCCTGCTGGGTGCCGTCTTGCTCGCCGGCCAGAATCAGCTCAAGCGGCGCAATGAAGCGGTCGCCCTCCGGCAGCAGAAGCAGCAGGTACTTAACATTTTGGAATGCTTTATTCCCGTGGGAGAACGCAAAACCCAGACGTCGCGCAAGGAAATCAACGAAATGAGCCGCCTGGTGAAGGCGTTATGGCTGGAGCTCGGCCATGGCGCCAGGAAGGACTGGGAGATCGACCTGCTGTCGATGCTTCACTATGTGAGCCGCGTCAAGCTGCCCGACTATATGTTCGAGAAGGCGGGCAAGTTGTCGGGCTTCGAGCTGGAGGTTGTGCAGGAGCATTGTTTTATGGCCAAGGAGCTGTGCGACGGCATCCCGGCCTTCGAGGAAATCCAGTCGACTTTCCTATACCATCACGAGAAGATCGACGGTACCGGATATCCGTTCCAGCTAAGCGGCGACCGCATTCCGCTGCTCTCCCAAGCGCTGGGACTGGTCGAGGTTTATATGGCGATGACCGCGCCGCGCTCCTACAGGGAAGCGATGTCGGAGCAAGACGCCTTTATGGAGCTGCGCGAGATGCAGGGCGAATACTTCCGCACGGATCTCGTGGATGCGCTTGGCCGAATCATACGCGCGGCCGCTTGACTTTGTGTTTGTGTCCGGCGAAACGGCTGCGGCCGTCATGGCGAGCAGCGCGGGCCCGCCGCTACAATGGGCCCAGTTGGACGTGTGGACCGCCGATGTAGCATAAATTTATACTATAATGCGCCAGTTAGACGCATGGACTGCCGATGTAGTATAAATTTATACTATAATGCGCCAGTTAGACGCGTGGACCGCCGATGTAGCATAAATTTATACTATAATGCGCCAGTTAGACGCACTTTTCCGAAAGAGCGACTTTTTAATGAAAAACCTCCTAACCGCATTGCTGCAGTTAGGAGGTTTTCCTGTTCGGAATAGACTTGCTCACGCTACCTGCTGCCGATCCCCAGCAAACGTGCCCGCGCCGCCTTTCGGCCGTCTAAGACAAATCGGGATGCTTCGGGCAACTGCTCCTCTTCCACGCCTTCCAGCGTGACGAAGCCATGAGGCTTATGCCGCTCCAGCAGCTCCCAGAAGAGCGGGTAGTTCAACTCTCCGAGTCCCGCAGCCGTCCCGATCAGCTTGCCATCCTCGGCACGACGCCAATAGTCCTTGGCATGAGCGCTTACGATGCGGGGGCCAAGCAGCTCGAACGCTTCGCGAACGACCTCTTCTTGTCGTTCCGCATTGCGCTCGTTCATTAGATTGCAGGGGTCCAGCACAACGCCGACGCAGGAAGACGGGAAACGCTCAATCGTCTCGGCAAGCGTCTGCGAGGAGTCGATAAGATGGCCTTGCGCCGCTTCTAGCCCGATCGTCACGCCCCAACGCTCGGCTTCTTCGACAAGCTCGTCCATCGCCTGATTCAGCCGCTCCCAATGCTTGGGCAGAAGCTCGGCTTCCCGCGGAACGCCAACCTCCGTCGCGACGATCGGCGCCCCGAAGTGCCGCGCGTGACGCAGATGCTCCTTGAACCGATCAACGTTGTACCGGTAAGTCTCGTCGTCCAGATCAATTAAGCTTGCATAACAGCCTAATACCGCAATGCCAACCTTGTTCCGCGCAAACGCGCCTCCGATCTCGTTAGCAAGCCCCGGACTAAGCGCTCCGAGCGGAAACTCCACATCCGAGATTGCCTTTGACAGCGCAAGCTGAACGTACGAGCATTCCGTCTCCGCCACCTTGGCCGCAAGCTCCCGAAATGGCTGCCTCCCCAACAAATGTGCCAATACGCCTACTGACATTGCTGCTTCCCCCTTCGCATGACTTGCATGATTGCATGACTGCATGACTGGCAAAATTGCATGATTGCATGACTGGCTGTATTTCACCGCCCCGTTCATTCGGCTAATCCTGCTCCGACGATCCCAGCCACCCGTCGTTTTCACTCGCCGGCCGATGCCGATAACGTTCCAAATCGATCCGGCCGTCATCGTCCGTCTCCACGCCCTCGCCGCTCAAATAAAGCTGCTGCTTGAAACGCGATTCGTCGTCCAACACCGCGATTTCGCCTTTCGCGTTCACGACCCGGTGCCACGGCAGCCCATGCGCTTCACTCATCGAGTGCAGAATACGCACGACTTGCCTCGCGCCCCTGGCGCTCCCTGCCTGTTCCGCAATCTGACCGTACGTCATGACGCGGCCCTCCGGAATCGCTTTAATAATCGCTATGACCGCTTTCGTGAATGGCTGCATGGCTTTCCTTACCCTCTCTTCATGACTAGCAGGCGTTCGCTCCCGCGACGATAAATCGATCTTCCTGCTACCACTTTAACATCCAAAAAAAACCCTTACAACCGTTTAACCGGCCGCAAGGGTTTCCGTGATTCTGTTATGCTATAGCCGCTGCCCTGCAGCGTACGAACCTACAGTACTCTTCTCGCCGTCGAATAACGGTTCGAATAGTCGCTCAACTTATTAATGCGAACGCCGTTAAAGGTACTGCTGATCGTGTTGTGGATGAATTGTCCGTTGCCGATGTAGATGCCGACATGGCTGACGGCGGACGATCTGCCGTTATTAAAGAGAATCAAGTCGCCTTTCCGCAGGTTGCTCTTGGATACGTATTTGCCCGCGTACTTCTGGGAAGAAGTGCCCCACTTGAGGCTTACGCCGTATTTCCCGAACACGTACTTCGTGAACGAAGAGCAGTCGAAGATGAGTCTGCTTGGGTTGTTGACGCCGTACTTGTACGTGACTCTGCCTTGAAGCGCCTTGGCCGCGGCCACGATGCTGTCTGCCTTGGCCGATGCCGTCGTCGCGGAAGCCGCTTGGGCTTGTCCGATATAGGAAGTGCCGAAGGCCGCGTGGCCCGACACGAGCGTTGCGCATACTGCTGTTGCGATTACCGTTTTCTTGATCCATTGATTTGTCATGATATACCTCCTGATGTCTGATTTGCTATATCCGGAGTATATCACGCTAATTTGGGGACAAGTGGATTCTTAGCGCTTTCTCATTAGACAATACCTTCATGCGCAGGCGATATTTTCCTGCGTCAGATCGCATCCAAACGTGTATAGATGCCTAGTCAGCCCCGGATAATAAAGCGAAAGTTGTCCATCGCATCGGGCGGGCAGACAGAGGCGGAACTCGCATGAGAATAGAAGCTGAACGGAAATTTAAAGACATGACCATAATCCCAATCCTCTGCCGAATGGTCCTTGCACCGCCAATATTCCGGCTCCGAAGGCAGCCATAGGGAGCGGCTTGCCGGCAATAGCGGCAACCGATCCACCGGTGAGTTCAGCCTCGCAGCCATACCCTCGCCCATCATCGTTTCCCGGCTTGCCCGGAGCGCCAGCACCAGCTTCAACAAGCTAGGCAGCGCTTGGCGGAACACATCGGCATGTCCGAGCTCGTGCAGGATTAGGAGCGCATGCGAGAAGGTAAGCATATGACCAATCAGATCGTGATGCGCCTCTGCCGAATAAATGACGCGGTGGGAGGCCAGCTCGCGGAGAATCAGTTCGGAAAGCTGCGCAGGCGTTTCGACCGGCGGAAATATTCCCTCTTCCACCTTCAGCTTCTTCACCTCGGCAGCGGTATATCCGATCCATGATCGGCCCGGGATTGTCCGCTCGAACGCCCGTATCAACGAAACCAATCCAAAGACGTCGGACGCGCTCGCGCCATCCAATTCTTTTAGCGCCAATAGACCGACAGCCGCATAAATACAGTTGTGCCCTACCCAATGCAGCCCGTCGAGCGTCCGGACCAATGCATCCAGAATAAGCGGCTCCGCTTCTCGATAGCCAAGCCGTTGCTCCGCGCCATCCGTCTCCGGAGACGCAAACAGTGGTTGATGAGCCGCCAGCATGGCTTCTACTTCGCTTAAGACGAGCTCCGAAGTTTCTCTCTGCAAATCCCGCGCCCACAAAACGCCGGCAATCGCGGCGGCTCCGTAATGAGCGTCCCAAATATCGTTCGTTCGAGTCTTGCACCTGGCGATAATAGACAGTCCAGACTCCAGCAGCACGCGTTCCTTATTTAGCACGGACGCTCCCCCCTTCGTCTCCCCATTGTCGCACTCCCCCGGATTATTTTCCAGACCGATAGCTCGAAAAC
>JAQSXN010000386.1 GCA_029256665.1 Paenibacillus sp. | reverse complement strand
CTTCGCCATCAGACTGTAATCGGCGAAACGAACGTCGGTCAATACCGCGCCGCTGAATTGATCCACATGCAAGGTTGCGTTATGGCCTGGACGAGTATGGGAGGTCGATATCGTGTAGACGCCTTTCTTTCCGTGCGGCATGGAAATCGTATACGGTTTCGCGATCTCCTGCTTGTCGGCGATTCCCGCGATCTCCTGCACCGCCAGCTTGATGTAACCGCCGGCGATGGACTCCGGCACGGGGAGATTCTCCGCTGCCCAAGGCACGTCTTCGGCAATATCCTTCGTAACGGTCGTCGATTCCGGCTTAGCCATGAAGGAGTGCGCGTAAGGCGGATAATTCGAATTCGTCGAATTCGCCAGTTTGTCGATCTGTCCGCCAAGTACGCCCGACCATGGCAAGCCCGACGCAATCAGAATGACGATAAACAAGGAAAGCCAGAAGGCGGGGACGGCATGAAGATCGCGCCAAAATTGGCGGCTGCCCGGCTTGCCGAGTCTAGGGAGAATGGTTCCCCAGATCTGGAACCGGTTGCGCGGCCACCAGAGGTATAACCCCGTGACAACCAGGATGATTGCCCAGCATGCCGCAAGCTCGACAAGGCGATTAGCCCATGTTCCGCCGACTACGAGCTGGCTGTGCATCTTTTTGAAGAAGGCGGTAAACGTTTTGTCGCTGTTCATCATGCCGGTAATGTTGCCGGAATAGGGATCCGCGTACATGAGCAGCGGCACGCCGTCCCGATTAGCGGATAATTGGATCGTTTTTGCCGGATCGCCCGAGAATGATACGGACGTAATCGAGGTTCCCGGATAGGCGCTTTTCGTTTTGGCGATGATCTCGTCGACGGGCATGGCCTTCGTGCCGACTTCGCGGACCGTCAGCATGTCCTTGTACAAGTAGTCTTCGATTTGCGGTTTAAACAAATAAACCGATCCGCTGAGAGCAAGGATGATCAGAAACGGCGCGAAAATAATGCCGGCGTAAAAATGCCATCTCCATACGGATTGGTAAAGGGATGCTAGCAGCCTGGACGATGCCGGTTTGCTTGCTCCCGGAGACGATGCTGCCGGATTGGACTGCGGGGTTGGACTCATAGGGGCCTCCTTAAGATACTGACAACTTTCGTACATCCGTATTATAGAAGGAAACGCTTAATGCCATCTATGACTCTTTGTAGTTATTTTGCGGGGGAATGTGTCGGTGCTGTGATTTTGAGCAAACAAAATAAGAAGAGGCGCCGGCGTCTAGCCGCGCCTCTTCGCATACTGCTTCGGCGTCGACCCATACGTCCTCTTGAACATGCGGATGAAGTAGCTGGTGTCCATGCCGAGCTGCTCGGCGACGCGGTCCACCGTGATGCCCGGATAATCCTGGAACAGCTGCAGCGAGCGCCTCATGCGCAGCTGGAGCATGTATTGCTGCGGCGTCATGCCGTAGCCAGCGACGAATAACCGGTGAAAATGCTGGACCGAGTAACCGGCCGCCCTGGCTACGTTGGATAACAGCAGCCGTTCGCTGTAATGGTCGTGAATCAGCTGGACGGCGGCTTGCAGCGCGGGATTGGGTTGATCCGCGGGGTATACCTTTTTGACTGGCTTGGCGACAGGGTATTGGCCTTCCATAAAAGCGAGCAGCAAGTCGTACAATCGGCGCGAAGCGTCGTAAGCATGCTCGCCGCCTTGATTGATCGTATGCCAGATTCCCTCCAGCTTAAGCCAAAGCTCCTCGAAATTAGGCGCGTGTACGGCGCACGGCGTCAATCCGTCCATCTGCGACAGCAGCGCGTCCGCCGCGCCGCCGTTAAAGGCGACGAAGCCGAGATCCCAAATATCTTCCGAGTCGTCCGGACGATAACGATGTCCCGTATGGGCGGGGAGCAGCAAGGCCATGCCTGGCGCCATTTCGTACTCGCGGCCGTCGACCGTGCGGAACGTTCCTTTTCCCTTGCGGGTGAGGAACAGCTGATGCGCGGGATAACCGCTCTGCCGGCGGTCGATCTCCTTCTGCTCATGGCTGCCCACGCACAGCACGTACAGCGGAAGCCGTTGCTCCAAATTAGCGTTATCGGCAAGCAAAAAAGGCATCATCGCGTTTTCTCCCCCTTGTCATGTTAAGATCGGACGATTAATTGTAGCTTCTGTTCTATGAGTATACCCCGTAAATGGACTATGATCAAAGTAGAATAAGCGAATAATACGATTATGAGGTGGAAGATAACGATGACGATACAACATGCGCCAATCAGCCCGAAGCTGCCCGTGCTGATGCACGGAGCCGACTATAATCCCGACCAATGGTTACACGATCCAGCCGTGCTGGAGGAGGATATCCGGCTTATGAAGCTGGCCGGCTGCAACGTGATGGCGATCGGCATTTTCTCGTGGGCGTCCCTGGAGCCTTCCGAAGGAGAATTCCGTTTCGAATGGCTGGACCAAGTGCTCAAGCGGTTCCAGGACAACGGTATTTACGCTTGGCTCGCGACGCCGAGCGGCGCGCGTCCCGCCTGGATGTCCGCCCGATACCCGGAGGTGCTCCGGGTCGAAGCGAACCGCGTTCGCAATCTGCATGGCCTAAGGCATAACCACTGCTTTACGTCCCCCGTTTACCGTGAAAAGACGGGCGTCATCAACCGCAAGCTTGCGGAGCGTTATGCGCATCATCCGGCTGTCGTCGGCTGGCATATTTCCAACGAGTTCGGAGGCGAATGCCACTGCGAGCTTTGCCAGGACGCGTTCCGGAATTGGCTCAAGAACAAATACGGCACGCTCGACGCGCTAAACATGGCATGGTGGACTTCGTTCTGGGCCCATACCTATACGGACTGGAGCCAAATCGAATCGCCTGCCCCGCACGGGGAGTTTATGGTGCACGCGCAGAATCTGGACTGGCGCCGCTTCGTAACGGACCAGACGATCGACTTCTGCAAGCACGAGATCGACGCCGTCAAGTGGGCGAATCCCGACCTGCCCGCCACGACCAACATGCATATGATCGAGGGGCTGGACTATCGCAAGTTCGCCGGCGTGCTGGACGTTATTTCTTGGGATGCGTACCCGACTTGGCATGACGCTAAGGACGATATCAAGCTGGGCGCGGCGTTTGCGTTCAACCACGATCTGTACCGTTCCCTTCTGCAGAAGCCGTTCTTGCTAATGGAGAGCACCCCTAGCATGACCAATTGGCAGGCGGTGAGCAAGCTGAAGCAGCCGGGCATGCATCGTTTGTCTTCCTTGCAGGCGATCGCGCACGGCTCTGATTCCGTGCAGTACTTCCAGTGGAGGAAGAGCCGCGGCTCCAGCGAGAAATTGCACGGCGCGGTCGTCGACCATGTCGGCCACGAGCACACTCGCGTATTCCGCGATGTAGCCGAACTCGGCGGGACGCTTGCCGATATTTCGCAAGTAGCGGGTTCTTCGACGCCGACGGAGACCGCGATCCTGTTCGATTGGGAGAACCGTTGGGCGGTAAAGGACTCGCAAGGTCCGCGCAACTCGGGCCTGCATTACGAGGAGACGGTAATGGACCATCACCGCGCTCTCTGGCAGCAAGGGATTGCCACCGACGTCATCGGGAGCGAGGACGACTTCTCCTCGTACAAGCTTATCGTCGCTCCGATGCTGTACTTGTGCAGGGAAGAGACGGGGCGCAAGCTGGGGTCGTTCGTGGAGCGCGGCGGCACGTTGGTCGCGACCTATTGGTCCGGCGTCGTCGACGAACACGACTTATGCCATCTTGGAGGTTTCCCGGGTCCGCTTCGCAAGACGCTCGGCATCTGGGCCGAGGAAATCGAAGGACTGCACGATTGGGAGCGCAATGGCCTGTCCATGCTGCCGGGCAACGCGCTCGGTCTGTCCGGCCGTTACGAGTCCCGCGAGCTGTGCGAATTGATCCATCTGGAAAGCGCGGAAGCGCTGGGGCAATATACCGACAGCTTCTATGCGGAGAGACCGGCGCTTACGGTCAACAAGCTGGGACAAGGCAAAGCGTATTATATCGCGACGCGTCTTACCGATGACTTCCTGCTCGACTTCTACCGGACGGTGACCGAAGCAGCCGGAGTCGGCCGCGCGCTCGAAACCGCGCTTCCTGCAGGAGTAACGGCTCAGGTGCGAAGCGACGGGAAATCCGATTTCGTCTTCATTATGAATTTCAGCGGAGCAGAGGCGGAAGTCGCGCTAGACGGGCGGTCGTATTCCGACCTCGAAAGCGGCGAGCCTGCTGAAGCGAACGTCCTGTTGCCGGTTAACGGCATCCGTTTGTTGAAGCGAGCCGCGGCTCGCTAGTAGAGTGTGAGCCGAATCGGCTCACGGTCGATCGGTCATCGTGCGAGCTGCAAGGAATTTATTGACTGCGGCACGGCGCGACAGCAGCTTGAGAGTAACGGCCTTTGGCTCGTTCGGGAAACCGGCGGGCCTTTTCGGCTGGACATATAGCGATTGACAACACGCGGTTGCCGCAACCGGCTTTCCGCGCAGCCAACAGGCGTATTGAAGTCGAAATTTTATATTTAAATGGACTTCTCCGAAATAACGGGGCACGGCCTAATCAACATCTCATGGAAAAAAACGAATTGTCAGATTACGGGGGTAAAAGCGCGAGAACGAAACGTTTGGGGAAAAAATGAACAAGAAGAGGGCGCTGAATGGCCGTAATCGGTATGGATGCCGATCATATGCGGTTATTTGAGTCAAAACGTCGTTTTACAGCCGCTAACAAACGAGTTATGATCACTACATCACATATTCGCTGAGTTTCCTATT
>JAQSXN010000385.1 GCA_029256665.1 Paenibacillus sp. | reverse complement strand
TTGAATATTGCCGATGTTGAAAGTACCGCTGCCGTCCGTTGTCGTAAAGAAGGCAAGTCCGCTCTCGGCAGGATCCGACATCGTATAGCCAAGCTGATGCAATCCGTTAAAGCCGTTCACGGTTAAGGTAACCGAAGAAGCGATCCTTGAACCCGCCGGAATAACCGATCCGGCCGTAATCGTGGTGCCGTCTTCGAGCGTGACATCGTTGTTCGCCGTCAGATTGCTTGATGCTACGTAACCGTTCGGCAACGTTACGTCCACTTCGCCGTTGATCAGAGTGTCCATCATCGCGTTCAACTGATTACGGATCGTCTGGACCTCTTCGACCGATTTCTTGTAACCGGCAAGCTCGCCCGCGGATAGATTATCCACGTTCGCGTTCGTAAGCGCGGTAGCCGTTTCCCCTGCTACGACCTGAACGCCGCCGCTTAAAACGTTTATCATTCCGTTAGCATCCTCGGAGAATTGCACATCGACGAGACGCGATAATTGATCCATCATCACGTCCCTCTGGTCTCTATAGTCATTCGCGTTATCGCCGACTTGTTCGATTTTGCGAATAATTCCGTTCGCTTGCGCAATGCTTTCGATCAGGGAGTTGGCTTGAACCAGCTTCGCATCGATATTGCTTGCCGCATCCGCTTCCAAGGTGTCCAGCGACTTGCTCATATGCTTAAGCGTCTCGGCCAAATTCGTCGCGGATCCGATTAAATCGATTCTAGCGCTGAGCAGTGCGGGATCGCGATTCAAAACCTCGAGAGAGTTCCAGAACTTATCCATTACTTTGCTTAATCCGCTATCCGAAGGTTCGTTGACGATCTTCTCGATGGCTTTGATGGCCTGATCATGAACGTCCCACATGCCGAGTTGCTGATTTTCGCGACGATACTGCAGATCCAAGTAATTATCGCGAACCCTGTTTATGCTCACGTATTCTACGCCTTGACCGAGTTGGCCTGGCGTATTGGGGCGGTTCATGCCCGGGAAGGCCAATGGCCTTGCCGCCGACATGTTGACGCGTTGGCGGCTATAACCTTCCGTCGATGCGTTGGAAATATTATGGCCAAGCGTGTTTAACGCGGTCGATTGAACGAACAACGCGCGTTTGCTTGTTTCAAGACTGTGGAATGTGGATCTCATCGTGCCGCCTCCGTTTTCCTATGTCGCTCTGGTTTTACCTTCTGACGTCGAACATGCCCGGCCTCTTCAGTCCTTGCGGCTGCATAGTAGGTTTCTTGTAAACAACCTCTTCGTCGGGAGCTCCAAACAGGACGTCAAGCGAAAAACTGTTGTATTCCATGGCCTGTTGAAGCAGCTGCTGGTTAAGCTCGTTGCTTGTCCTAAGATCGTTGAGCACGCTGCCCATTGCTTCCCTGAGACCGGAGAGCTCTTTCCTGTCTGCGGGGTTATATGTCATTTTGCCAATCTCGGTGAGCGTAATTTTTAATTTGGGGCGTACTCCCTGTTCTCTCTGCAGCTTGACCATCGCCACGCGCGCAATAGGCTCGAATTCCGCTAATTGCTTGAGAAGCTTTGACTCTTGAGATTGGGAAACGTTCAATTCATCGATTTTATTATGAATAATTTGATCTTTCTTCTTGAGCGCTACCCCGTAGAGAGCCTTATAAAGCTGAAGCATGTTCTCCAGCGTTTCGATAAGTTCGCGAAAAGCGGACACCTTATCACCGTTCTTTCTGTGGGATATCTCGTTAACTACACGGTTCAAGAACTACTTCAGGTACGGAAGGAGTTTCTCCGCGATCTTGCCCGCATCCACGTGATACGTGCCCGAAGCGACCGACTTTTTCAATTGTTCCAGTTGCTCCGCGCGTTCCGTTCCGTTTAACTTGCTTGTTGTCAGCATTTCTTTCGCCTCGGCCGAGATTTGAACCTCGTCCTTCTGCTTGGCTTTCTTGGCGCTCTCGGCGCGGAAATCCGCTTGCTTGGAATATGGATTCGTGCCGCCAATGCGATTGCTTTCGTTTATCTTCAATTTATCCACCTCATCGTTTACAGGAACTAAAAAAGCCGAATACCTTATGCAAGTATTATCGGCTTTAGTCAAGTATTATTTAATAGTATTGTTGATTTATCTGTCTTTATACTGTGAGATTCCGCGATATGCCGCCTGGGCAGTCGAAGGTTTCTGCTCCGCCGCCTTGCTCGCTTCATTGCGTTTCATCGTATTCGTATCCTTCGTGAGCCGAACCCAACAGTCATCGCAAATATGACTTTCCCTGATCAGCGTTCCGCATGATTCGCACGGATAAGATAGATTCGGCGCGTTAACCATCGAAATACGCCCTTCGCGGATGAATTTCGTGATTTGTTTAATGGAGACGCCCGTCTGGTCGGACAGCTCTCCAATCATCGCACCTTTATATTGTCTCAAATAGTCCGCGCATAGCTGGTATTCTTTATCGATGTCCCGGATGCATACCGGACACACATCCCTAAAATTTTTGGCAAATAGCTTGCCGCAACGTGGACAATTATCCAAATTCATCGCCTTGAGACCCCCTTGTCCATAGACTACTTCTTACTATAGTTTAACGGAATTCCAGGGAAATTTCATTAGCGGAAAATAGAGTCGCTTCAGCCACCCGATTCGGCTCGGTCGGGGGATGGTCGAGGTTTATGAGTGAGCCCATGACAACACATACACGCTGACCTCCACGCCGTACATGCTCCCGCCTTCTTTGAGCGCTCTTGCACATGCCCCGGCCGTGCTGCCCGTCGTAAAGATATCGTCGATTAGGAGGAGGCCGATTCGAGTGGAAACGTGTCCTGATGCCGCAGACTCCGCTTCTAATAATCTTCGAATTTCCCGAGCGTTTGGCGCAAAAAGCCCCTCCACATCGCGAAGCCGCTGCTTTCTGTTTTTGAAGCTCATTTTCTCCGTATGGCGCGTGCGTTCCAAAAGCGAATAGACGGGCAGTCCGAATCTGGCGGCAATATGGTTGGCCATAGCTTCCGCTTGGTTAAAGCCTCGTTCCTCCGCCCTAATTTCGCTAATCGGAACATAGGTAATCGCGGACCAGCTGCATCCCGGGTTGGCTGCCAGACGCTCGTACGCGGGCACCAGCATCTCCGCCAATATCGGACCTAACCGCTCCAAGCCTCGATATTTGTATAGGGCCAGCCACTCCCGCATCATCGGATCATACGAAACCGCGCTGCGATTTAATTGAAATGGACGTTTGGTATCGCGCGCGCAGTCCTCGCAAGGCGTTCCTCTTCCGCAACGGCTGCATTGAATGGCGTTGATCCACGGGATGCTTCCCAGACAGCGTTGACAGAGCGAGCGCTGCAACAAGGACGGAAGGCCGCCAGTTCCCGCACTTCTCATATGTTTCTGAACGCTTTTGCCGCATGCGGCGCAGCCATCCGCCAGGGGCGATAGCCAATCCGCCAGCCGATTCGAATCGGTGATTGAGCGCGTTAGAATAGCCATTAAGCGACCGAATCGTTCCTTCATGGCTCATTCTTTCGGCCTACCAGCGGTTTTGGCAAGAGAAAGCCATGTTTGGCCGCCGTTCGATTCATTCCTTTAATATGGCTCACGGCTTTGAGCTGCGATAAGGTCCGGGCGATCGCGACAAAATAAACCCTGCCCGCCGGATCGTCAGCCGATCGGCCTGCACGTCCGGCCATCTGGACAAGAGACGCCTCATCGAATAATTGCCCGTCCGCGTCGAGGATGAACACGTCGCTTCGGGGTATCGTCACTCCCCGCTCTAGAATCGTCGTCGTTACCAGCAGGCGAGTCGCGGCGCTCCGGAATCGAGTAACTTTTTCCGCGCGATCCGGGTCCTGCGAAGAGGTGGCCTCGATGGCGAGAGCAGGCCATTGCTTGCGGAGCAATGCCGCCATAGGCTCGGATTCGCTGATCCGCTGCACGAACAGAAACACTTGGGCTCCTCTGCCAAGCGAATGCTGCAACGCCTGCATCAAAGAACGCGGAAGTCTTCCCTTTGCCAGAAGCTTGCGTACGCTCGGCGAACCCAGCAGCTTCGGAACGGGAAGCGGATGACGATGATAACGAACGGGCACTCGCGCATGCGCCAACTTCCCTCTACGAGCATCGCGCTGAAGGACGGATGGCGGAGTAGCCGATAGCAGAAGCGTAGGCGCCCCCCGTAATCGGCATTTGTCGGCCGCGAAGTACAGCATTGGATTGCCATGGTAAGGGTAGGCATCGAGCTCGTCAATAATGATCAGATCAAACGCCTCATGAAATCGAATCAATTGATGCGTCGTCGACAAGGTGATCTCGCCTCTGTCCCATCGTTGCTCGCTGCCTCCGTACAACGTCACGACGCTCGCGCCCGGGAAGGCTTTGCGGATCCGAGGATCCAGCTCCAGCACGACGTCCCGGCGAGGCGAGGCGATGCAAGCCCTTCCCCCGCGGTTCACCACGGACTCGACCAACGGGAAAACCATTTCCGTCTTGCCCGCTCCCGTGACGGCCCATATTAGAAATCGGCGATCGGGAGCCAGCCTCATATCCATTTGCTCTTGACCGGAAGCTTGTAGAAGAGGGCGTGGCGCGGCGCCTGCTACTTCTCTTGGCTTCTGAGCTTGGACAATTCGCACACCGCAGACACCACCGTCTTCTCTTTCATTCGCATCTCGGTTTGCAAATGTATCCACGACGGTATCGCGACGCTCATCACGCCGAGAATCCTTTTTCTTGTCGGGGTAACGACCAGGCGATTTGAACCTGCTGGAAAAAGCCGATTGAACGGTTTTCTTAAGCTTTTGCG
>JAQSXN010000384.1 GCA_029256665.1 Paenibacillus sp. | reverse complement strand
TTCGCCTGCCGCTTTGGCGCGAGCCGTGAAATCGTCGATCCACGCTTGCGCTTCCGTTTCCTTGTTCAGCAGCTTGCCGATCTCCAGCTGTTGCGCCAGATAATCCAGCTTGCCCCATGTGTACACGACGGTTGGCGCGATGTCCGCCAATTTCTCCAGGTTCTTGTTGTGCGAACCGGCCACGATCAGATCCGGCTCCAGCTCGATGATTTTCTCGAGGTCGTCTTCCGCTACCGTTTCGACGTCAGTCAGCTTACCTTCGAACAACGGGTTCTTTTTCGTCCACTCGTCTACGCCGACTACCGCGCCTTCCAGCGACAAGATATTCGGCGCGTTCGTCAGAGCGATGATGCGCTTCGGACTTGCCGGCACTTCGATGTCGCCCGTTTCGGATGCGTACGTAATCGTGCCCGCGTCCGCCTCCGGCGACGGACTTGCGGTCGCCTCCGCGCCAGAACTCTCAGACGAGCCGCCCGCATTATTGGCCGCGTTGTTGCCGCATGCGCTCACGATCAGCATCAGAAGCGCCAGCATTGGAATCCATATTTTTTTCATGTTGCATTACCCCTTTAATTAAGTATGTGAATGATTGCTTTTTGACTTCATTGAAAATGATTATCAATTTCGCTGACTTTATAAATATAATCAGAGCGGGCGCCCGTGTCAATAGTCTTCATTCGCAAAATAAACGGCCCCGGGTTCTAATCACCCGAGGCCGTCCATGCACTGCCGTCTACTTGAGCTTATACTCAAGCGATGTATTGACTCCGCCGATGAAATAATAATGGCTGAGCTTAAGCGTATTCCCTTCCCTAATAACGACGTTCAATCCGTCCCAGTTCGCAAATTCGGTATTCAGCTTATCCAACGACTGATAGATGTCCCACTGCTCCTTGGACAGCAGCGTCTCCGTCAAATTCACCGTTTCCTTCGTCTTCCGGTTCACTAGCGTCAGCCAGCCGGTACGATCGGGGCGCACGACCATAAACTCGTCGTCGTACCACTCGACGTGGAAATTCTCGTCTTCGTATCCCGTCAACGCTTGCAGATCATGCGTAGCGACAATCGCCCCTTCATGATTCACTTCGTAGAGAGTAGAGCCGCCCACGAGCAATGCGTGCATGGCGCTTGACCAATCGATCCCCCGCACCGGGTGGCCATAATAATAGGCCTCGGATTCCAGCGTCAGCTTCCCATCGGAGACGACCAGCTTATAGATCAAGCTGTTACTGGCCGGCTCTCCGTAATTATCGTACGCCTTGAGCACGAAGGTTTGGTCGGACAACGTCGCTATTTCAAGCTGTCCATATCCTTTAATCTCCACATTCGTATCCGCCACCAACCTCGAAGGTTCCGCACCCTTGGCCGCATGCAGCTCCCCGTCCTCGCGAGCCAGCCAATACCCGATACCGCCGTAATCCAAAAACATATAAGGCTCTTCGCGCGTCAACGCCACATGCCGCTTCTTCTCGTCCCAAGCCACCTTGCCTCCGAACGCTTGAGTGACGAACCGGACCGGCACGTATACGACGCCGTTTTTGTTAATCGGGGCCGTGCGCATGACAACCTTCTCGCCATTGATATCGGCTTCCTTGCTCCCGAGCGTCAGCTCGACGGCAACGTCGGGATGGCTCATGACGATCCGTCTATCCTCGGCTATCCATGTCGTCTTTCCGTTCAGCAGCCTACCCATCTCCCTCAGCGGCAAATAAGCGGAGCCGTCTCGTAGGAAAGGCTGGTTTTGGAACGTCTCGTCCCACGCATTAAGCGATACCGTAACGGGCTTCGGTTCCGGCGCGGCGTTCGCGATGTCCGGGTATTGGCTAACTACCGCCAAAGCGATAACGGATAACCAGGCCAGAGCTGCTTTTTGTTTTAATCGTCTATTCATCGTTTCCTCCCATTCGTCCAAAATGGTTTTGAACACGCACTTCTTGTAAGACGCTGTTTCGGTAGGAAAAGTTGCCTTTCGCCTATCCCGCTCATACGAATACCATGAATCCGGCAATGGACAGCACCCACAGAAGCGGAAGGAGATTGATCCATACGGCCGTTCTGAATTTGCGCTTATGGTACAGCACCCAACTGGCGATCAGCGACCCCAAGAATCCGAAGGGATAGAGCCATACGAAAATAAAAATGGCCATTGTCCGCAGATCGCTAAGCGCCTCCGGCGAATCGAACATCATGAACGATGCCAGCGCCACTATAATCCAAACCAGAGAGAACAATACATAACCGACTTGGCTAAGAATTAGAAATAGTCCGGCTTTCGCGTTTTTCATCGTACGACCCCTTGTCTTTATCAGGTACCATAAGGAAATGGCCGATCCAATTCTAGAATCAAGCATACAAAATCGCCCATTTGTCCCCAGGATGAAGCAGCTATCGCCGCCTTGAGCGCGGCGCACTAAACCGCCGGAACTTTTGATCACAATGCGCCAGTTGGACGCGTTAGCCGCCGAATGTAATATAAATTTATGCTACAACGCGCCAGACGGCGTGCGAACCGCCGAATATAGTATAAATTCAAGCTACAAATGCGTTTGCCGTTCAGCCATGGTGAACGGTTGTCCCTGTCCTTTGGCGGCGCGTTTTATTCGGAGAAATTGAGGTCAAGTTTGGAGGAAACTTATACTTTCGCTATTTGAACAAAGCGGCTGGATCTGCCGACAACCGCGCGAAGTCCAGCAAAGCCGACTGCTCCTGATCGTCGATCAGATCGATCACGAGCTTGCCGTATTTTCGGGCGTCATCCTCCCTGCCCGCCAGCAGCAGAAGGGCGATCATCTTCGCGTGCAGCCTCTCGTCGAGCGGCAGAAGCTGCACCAGCCGCTGCATGGGACTATGCGCGAGCTCGTAACGAGACTGAGAGACGTACGCGTCCGCCATCGCTTCCAGCTGCGTCGCGAAACCGAGCTCAAGCTCGGCTTGCCGGGGGGCGGCCCAGTCATACCCGCTGCCCGTCAGGAAACCTTCCCCGTACAGTCCGATTGCCCGAATGAGCGGCGACAAGCTTCTTGTTTCCTCGTATTCCCGGCATGCCTGCTCATAGAGGGCGACATCGTCCTCGATGGGCTCCGGCCACCGCAGGCTATAGCTGCCCCCTGATGTTTTGGCCAGCTCGATTGTGCCGTCCAGCCCGCAAGCTTCAAGGTCTTTCCGCAGCTGGTAGACGGTGGTATGCAGGTTCACCTGCGTCCGCTCCACGTCCTGGCCGTACCAGAGGCCGTCCAGAATCTGCGCCTTGCTCAGCGTTCTTCCTCTTGCATGATGCAAGTGCGCCAGAAGCTCCCTCCCCTTGGAATTGCGGAACCGCACCTGTTCCCCTTTCCCCGTCGTCACCGAGAACGGACCGAAGCTTCGTACGGTGAGCCTCGGCCGCTCTGGCGAATCGCCCTCGCCCCGGCGCCCATGCAGCCGCTTCCCGGCACGCTTCAGCGTTCTGTCCAAATCGGCTTCCGTAATCGGCTTGAGCAGGTAATCGAGCGCTTCGACGTCGAATGCGTCCCGCGCATATTCCTCGTACGCGGTCAGGAACGCGACGTGGATGTCCGGACGGATGTCGCGCAGCTTCCTGGCGAGCTCCACCCCGCTCAGCTCGGGCATCTCGATATCGAGCAGCGCCAAATCGACGGTTTCCGGCGATGCCAGCACATAATCCAGAAGCTGCGCCGAGCTCGCGAACAAGCCGGTCACAAGCACGCCCTCCATTCCCTCCAGCAGCTTCCCCACTCTTCGCAAAGCAGGCTGTTCGTCATCTACGGCAATGACCCGAATCAACGCGGTCCCTCCTCAGGCTATGTCTATCATCCTTGATCCTTACTCCTTGCTTGCGGCCGGAATCCGGAGCGTCACCTTCGTGCCGGCTCCTTCCCTGCTGTCGATATCGAGCCCTCTGCCATACAGCTGAAGCAACCGCTTATGAATATTGCGCAAACCGACGCCGCCCTCCCCTTCCGGTTCCTTCGCGAACAGAACCGAAGACGCCTTGGATTCGGGCATCCCGATCCCGTCGTCCTCGACGGTAATGACCGTCTCCTCCCCTTCGGCCTTCACCGCGACGGCAATCGTGCCGCCCGCCGCCCGTTTAGTAACGCCGTGCCGGACGGCATTCTCGACGAGCGGCTGCAAGGTCGTCGGCGGAAGCAGGCATGCCGCTTCGTCCTCCACATCGTAGACGACGTTCAGCCTATCGCCGAATCTTGCCCGTTCGATCTGAAGGTACGCCTCCGTCAGTTCCAGCTCTTTGCGCAGCGGCACGAGCTTTTGCTGGTTGCGGAAGTCGAAGCTGCCCCGCAAGTAGCGGCTAAGATGGATCAGCAAATTTTGCGACGTCCGCGGTTCGTCCAGCGACAAAGAGATGATCGTATTAAGCGCGTTATACAGGAAATGGGGTTTGATCTGCGCTTGCAGGAACGCCATCTCCGAACGGACCGCATCTTCCGCGGAGCGTCTCATCTCCAGCAAGGTGCGCGCCCTCGCCCGTAGCTCATGCGGGTGAAAGGGCTTCGGCAGGAAGTCGTTCGCTCCCGCCTCGAAGCCGTACATGAGATCCTCCGGATCGTTCCTTACCGTCGTTAACAACACCGGAAGTTCGGACAACGCGAACGACTTCCTAATGCGGCGGCAGGTTTCGTAGCCGGACAATCCCGGCATCATGACGTCCAGAATGACGAGACGAATCCGCCCGCCGCTCTTCTCCAGCAGCTCGAGCGCTTCCGGTCCGTTCTCCGCGGTCAGCACCTCGTAGGGTTCATCCGCCAGCAAC
>JAQSXN010000383.1 GCA_029256665.1 Paenibacillus sp. | reverse complement strand
GGCATCCCGATGCAGGTGCGCGTAAGAAGCAACGACGGGGAAACCCGCTCCGCGCTGCCGGCGAAATTCGGAGATGCCGTTAACCGGGCGGCGGGGTCGTCCATGATTCGGGAGCGAATGCTGGAAGAGCTCGGCGTCAGATACGGCGAGCCGGAGGAGATCGCGGCGGAGATCGTGCGAGAGCTCGACGCATCCTATGACGACGAGCGGCTGGCGTCGCTTGTCGAAGCGGCGCAAGCCGCCGGAGCCGGCGAAGAAGGGGCTGCGCCCGCCGCGCCGCGCCCCGCGCCGCTGAGCCTGGAGGAAGCGGCGGCGGCGTTCGACGCGCCGGATTGGCAGAGCCGATATGCCGCGCTGGAGCGTTACGTCAGCGCGCCGGAGGGGCTGGCGCTGCTTGCCCGCGCCATCCGCGACGAGAACGCGTCGGTTCGCAGGCTCGCCGTCGTATATCTCGGCGATTTGCGATCGCCGGAGGCGCTGCCTCTGCTCTTCGAAGCGCTAAAGGACGCATCCGCATCCGTGCGCCGCACGGCAGGCGATACGTTGTCCGATCTCGGCGACGCCGCGGCGATCGGACCGATGATCGAAGCGCTGAAGGACAAAAACAAGCTCGTCCGTTGGCGCGCGGCCCGTTATTTATATGAGCTCGGCGACGAATCCGCCGTGGACGCGCTGCGCGAAGCCGCGACGGACGCCGAATTCGAAATTCAGCTGCAGGCTCAGATCGCGCTGGAACGCATTCTTCGCGGCGAGGAAGCGGCCGGCTCCGTCTGGCAGCAGATGACGGCGGCGCGGGGCGGGCAAGCATAAGTTTTAGCCCGAAAATTTCGGCTTACAGGCGCCAATCCCGGAGCTTGGCTCGCTTGCCGCAGCTAACAAAAAAGACGAAGCGCGTAAACGGCTTATCCGTTTCGTCTTCGTCTTTCTTTGCGATCATGGGTATTCCAGCTGAATGCTGACGATCAAGGATTCGTCTCCCGCGTAGGGCTCGTAGCTTGCGCGGTAGCCTACCGCGACCGGCGCGGCGCCGAACGCTTCCTTCAGCGCTTCGGGAAAGCTTGCCGTTTCCACATAACGGAATTGCAGACTATTCGCTCCTTCGCGGATGGCGGCCGCGACCGTCTGCTTGAGCGCTTCCTTGCCGCGAACCGTATTCTCTTCTTCGAGCCAGTGCAAGCCCAGCGCCAGCTTCAGCTTCGAAGCCAACCTCGTTTCTTGCCCCGTTCCTCCCTGTTCCATGGTACGAAGCGTGTCTGCATACGCAATGTCCGCGGCGGGGTATACTCTCGTCCACTTATGATCGCGGCGAAGCTCCTCGTCCGTCTGGAGATAGTAGGCGTAACGGATAGGCGCATCGGCGTCGGCGCCAACGGGATCATCCCACGTCATGTCGAGATGGTACCAAACGCCGTCCAGCTTCACCATGTTCCAGGCATGCTCGCCCGTATTGACGGAGCCTTCGGCGATCAGCACGTCGAGACCCGCTTTCTCCAGCATTCGGTAGCCGAGCAACGAATAGCCTTGGCACACGGCCTTGCCGAGAGTAACGGCTTCGTATGCCGTGTAATACGACAACGATTGGTCGTACTCGACGTGCGTCACGACCCAGTCATGGATCGCTTTGACCTTTTCGTGATCGCTCATGTCCGGCGTTACGATCTCGGCTAGCGTCTCGTCGACTTTTCGGTCAACGATCGAGGTCTGCTCCTCTGTCTCTCGGAACTTGGCTTCGACCGCTATCGTCGATTTGTTGCCCCAGCTCCTAATGGTGTACAAATAGGATTCCAGTATGTACGCCGAATAGTCGTCATGCCTCAGCGCGGCTCGTATGATTTCCGTCATATTATCGGATAGCTGCTTCCGATTGCCCGAATACGAAACGGAAAATCGCTCCGCGCGGGATTGAAACCCGGCCGCCAGCTCCAACTCCAGCTCATGGTAGGGGCCTTCCTCGGCCGCTGCGGCGGATTGCGCTTTCGCCGCCGAATCAGCCGCATCCGCCCCCACCTCCGCAGCTTCGAGTTTATTTACTTTAACAGGTTCTTCGCTGACGGCCGCTACCGGCTCGTCCGTATCCGCGATAGCCGGAAACAAATCCAGCTTTAATTCCAAACTATACGCCGCCAGTACGATAATGCCTAACACCAGAAGCCTGGTCGTTACGTTTCGCATGCCCGCCTCCTTGCACTCGCTCTCTTCCTACCATCATATGCTTGTATCAGCGTTTCATACTCGGATCGGAAGATTTCGGAAGATTTCTTGCCCGTGGAGAGCGGGCCGCGACCGTTCGGCCGCTTAAAGCTCTTTAACTGCTTCCGTAAACTGACGGGCTCTCTCCGTCACGAGATTCAGCCTGCCCTCTTTGACCCAATCGAGCGAAATCAGCTTCCCGCCCATGCCGACCGCATTTGCTCCCGCCGCGAAATACTCCTTGATATTGGATAAGTCGACGCCTCCGGTCGCCATGATCGGCACCTTGTCGAGCGGCCCCCTTATTTCCTTCAGGTAGCCTATGCCCAGCGTCCCCATCGGGAACAGCTTCACCGCGCCGGCGCCGGCTTTCAGCGCCTTGACGATTTCCGTCGGCGTCATGACGCCCGGCCATACCGCAACGCCCCGCTCGTTCCCGTATGCGATAACTTCTTCGTCCAAGTTGGGCGAAATCAGAAACTGCGCGCCAGCGTCAATGGCCCGTCTGGCATAATCGACATCCAGCACCGTGCCGGCTCCGATCCAAGCATCGGCTCCGAACCTGTCGCGCCAGCGTTCGATAATCGACGTCGCTCCTTCGGTGTTCATGGTTACTTCCATCAGCTTGATTCCGCCGTCGATAAGCGCTTGCGCCGCTCCGTCCGCGTCCCGGTCTTCGATACCGCGCAAGATCGCCACGATTTTGTGCTCCAGCAGCTTCTCCAGCATGACGTCCATATTCAATTGCCCCTCTCCGATTCCATCATCGACATTCCAACGTTACGTCCAATATTGACCCAATATGCGGATAAAGACGTTCGGGAACGGCAGCTTCTCCATATCCGATTTCCCGATCCATCTATACGTCAAACCATCCTTGCCCACGAATTCGGCATCAGGCCCGCTAGCATCGGCAACCGAATATGATGCCGGCGATTCCGCGGCCATTCCAACACCGGCAACGGAAAGCGTCGAGGTCCCAAGCTCCGCTAAAAATACCCTCATCCTCCAATGAATGTGGCTGAACACATGCTCCGTATCCAGCAGCCAGTCCATCGGGCGGATAAATAATGCCGCAGCCTCTTCCGTCCCCCGAATCAACGCCTCCGCCATGCCAGGCTGCTCCTTGACGGCGTCGCCACCGAACATCGTCTCCGCGCCCGCGGGCAGCAGCACATGCGGCAGCTCCCACATCTGGGCGAGCAATCCCGTGTCCGGGCGCCTGCGGACCAGCACGCGTCCTTCGCGCTCGACGATGGCCGCGGCGCGATATTCGTCCCGCGGAGCTTTCGCCTTCGTCTTGATCGGCAGCACCGTTTCCTTGCCGGCCAATCGCCCTTCGCATTGCTCCATCACGGGGCAGGTCAGGCAGCCCGGAGATTTGGGCGCGCAGATTAACGCTCCGAGCTCCATCAAGCCTTGATTAAAATCTCCGGCGGCTCCGTCCGGTATAAGCGTTGCGGCCAGCTTTTCTATTTTGACCCGCGTCGAGGGCTTGGCGATATCGTCTTCCAAGCAGAAGTAGCGGGATAAGACGCGCATGACGTTGCCGTCGACCGCCGGGTAAGGACGGTTAAAGGCAATGCTCATGACGGCTCCGCTCGTATAGGGGCCTACCCCCTTCAAGCCGGATACCGCTTCATGGTCATCGGGTATGACGCCGCCGTACGACTCCATCACCATCTTGGCTCCGGCTTGCAGATTGCGCGCGCGCGAATAATAGCCAAGGCCTTCCCACCGCTTGAGCACTTCCTCCTCCGGCGCCTCCGCAAGCGCCTTAACCGTAGGAAATTGCTCCATAAACGCCAAATAATACGGAATAACCGTATCCACCCTCGTCTGCTGCAGCATGATTTCGGACACCCATACCCGGTAAGGATCCCGGTTAAGCCGCCATGGCAGATCGCGTTTCTGCAGCCTGTACCAGGCCAGCAGCTCCGCGCTAAAGTAGGTCCGTGCGTCTCGTTGTTCGGTAATCGCCATATATACATCGTCGTTCCTTCCTGTCTGCCGATCGCCCGCCGTCACGGGGTTGAATCGTCCATTAGTCTATGACTATACTCTATTATACGGATTCGTCAACCCTATGCCTACGGTACGAAATGACAAGGACGGGAGGTCCCCTGCATGATTAGCAGTCGCAAATTCAATCGATTCGCCATACAAGTCGGCCTTGTCGTGCTCGCGCTGACGTCTGCTTCCGCCTGCGGCGGCCTTTCGAACGGAAGACAGGCGCTTAGAGACGCTTCTAATGAGACGGCAGCCATCTACCAATCTCGTTGCCTCTCTTGCCACGGCAGCGAGCTGCAAGGAAGGGTCGGCAACGAAACCAATCTGCAGCAAGTCGGCGCCAGATTAACCGAAGTCGACATCGCTTCGCAAATTCGCGACGGCAGCGAAGACGGACTAATGCCTGCGTTTGGCGACCAGCTGACGGAAGAAGAAATTGCGGGACTGGCGGGTTGGCTGGCGGAAAAAAGATGATCAGACAAGAAAATGGTCGTACAAATTAAAAGGCGTACAGGAGGACCCGTCATGCCGGGCAGTCAACCCGGGCGCCCGCTTATCGTAAGCGTATGCCGGCTT